>JBGVDR010000033.1:0-3928 GCA_045119455.1 Faecousia sp. | reverse complement strand
CGCACCAAGTGCAATTGCCTTTACCACGTCTGCGGCAGAACGGATACTACCACCTACCACAAGGGATACGTTATTTCTGATGCCTTCATCGCGCAAACGCTGATCAACCGAAGCAAGAGCAAGCTCAATCGGAATACCTACGTTATCGCGGATTCTCGTAGGAGCCGCACCCGTACCGCCGCGGAATCCGTCAATAGCAATGATATCCGCACCGCTTCGTGCAATTCCGCTGGCAATAGCGGCAATGTTGTGGACTGCCGCAACCTTGACGATGATCGGCTTTTTGTATTCGGTTGCTTCCTTTAAGGAATAAACGAGCTGGCGCAGATCCTCGATGGAATAAATGTCGTGATGCGGAGCAGGGGAGATGGCATCCGAGCCTTCGGGTATCATACGAGTACGTGAGACATCACCGACAATCTTGGCACCGGGCAAATGGCCGCCGATTCCGGGCTTGGCGCCTTGTCCCATTTTGATCTCAACCGCCGCGCCTGCCTTCAGATACTCCTCGTGAACGCCAAATCGTCCCGATGCAACCTGTACGATGGTGTTCTCACCATAGACGTAAAAATCCTCATGAAGTCCGCCCTCGCCCGTATTATAAAGAATACCGAGCTCCTTGGCGGCACGCGCAAGGCTTTCGTGTGCGTTATAGCTAATTGAGCCGTAGCTCATCGCGGAGAACATCATCGGCATCGAAAGCTCAAGCTGAGGCGGAAGCTTGCAGATCAGCTTACCGTCAGCACCTCGCTCGACCTTTTCGGGCTTCTTTCCAAGGAACACCTTGGTTTCCATTGGCTCACGAAGAGGGTCGATTGGCGGGTTTGTGACTTGAGACGCATTGATCAGGATTTTATCCCAATATACGGGAAGAGGCTTGGGATTTCCCATTGAGGATAGCAGGACCGCACCGCTTCCCGCTTGCTTGTATATTTCATTGACGGTATCCTGTTGCCAGTTAGCGTTTTCACGAAGCTGACAGTCGCTCTTTACGATTTTCAGTGCACGGGTAGGGCAGAGCGATACGCAACGGTGGCAGTTCACGCACTTTGACTCGTCGCTGAGCATGATCTTGCGTTCCTCGTCGTAGGTATGTACTTCGTTGGCGCACTGTCGTTCGCAAACACGGCAGGTCACGCAGCGGCTGTCATTTCTGACAACTTCAAATTCCGGATAGATAAAGTTTACAGCCATCAGAAACAGCCCTCCTTTACATTGACGATAACGGGCTCACCGCCTGCGGGTGCCCAGATATTTTCCACGTTCGGTTCCATTACGCGAATCGCCGCTTCTTCGCTTGCAATATATACCTTATTATTCTTTTCACCGACAACCATGGAACGAAGCTTGAGACGGTCGTTGAGCGCCATAAGTCCTCCGTTGTAACCCAAAACGATGGAAAACGGACCCGTGACGAGCAGGCTTGGGAAAAGGGTGCGAAGATAGGTATGCTTTTCCTTATCCTCCATATCGGTTTTATTGGCGATTGTGCTCCAGAAGGGCGCGGCAACGACGCTTGCGGCTTCTCCAAGCGTAAGTCCTTGCACGCGAACGAGATAATCAAAGATGTAGGTAATGACCTCGGTATCGGTCTGGAGATTACACTTGTATCCAAACATTTCAATATATCTTCTGTTTGCATCGTAAGAAGAGATCTCTCCGTTATGAACGATAGAGTAATCAAGGAGAGTAAAGGGATGCGCTCCGCCCCACCAGCCGGGCGTGTTGGTCGGATATCTGCCGTGAGCAGTCCACGAGTATCCTTCATATTCATCTAATCTGTAGAATTCGCCAACATCCTCGGGAAAGCCGACGGCCTTGAAGGTTCCCATATTCTTTCCGCTGGAAAATACGTATGCGCCGGGCATTTCGGTATTGATCTTCATGACGGTACGAACGACAAATTCCTTTTCGTCAAGCTGCATGGAATCAAGCACGGAACGCAAGGGAGCAACGAAGTAACGCCATATGATCGGCTCGTCGGTAATGGATGGTATTTTTTTCGTGGGAATGATCTCGGATTTTACAATTTCAAATCTTTCCTTTAAGAATACTTCGCAATTCTTTCTCGTTGTACGCTCATCAAAGAAAAAATGAAGAGCGTACAGATCCTTGTATTCCGGATAAATGCCGTAAGCGGCAAAGCCACCGCCCAGACCGTTGGAGCGGTCGTGCATAGGCTTCATCGCTTCAATAATCGGTCTGCCCGACATTCTCTCGCCGTCCTTGGCGATTACCGCTGCGATGGCGCATCCCGACGGAATACGTACTTGACCTTCTTTCAACATAATCGTAACCATTGCCTTTCCTGAAACAAAAAAGCAAAGGCGTTCACGGATAGACAGCGTGTGCTGTATCCTATGAACGCCTTTGCTCATATGCAAGCATTATAGCACGAAACTTGCAGATTGTCAAGGCGTTTTCGGGAAAAATTTCAGATTTTGCAGGATTTTTCAAAAAACTTTTCAAAAACCCCTTGACAAACCACAAGCGAGGGTGTATAATGTGTCGCGTAAAGGCAAAGGCGTCTTTGACAGGGTAACACCTATCAGAGCCGCCTTTGCCTTTTTATGTTTCATACATTAAGGAGGATTTCTGTTATGTCATACGTAGATGAGGTAATAGAGCAAGTTGTAAGTCAAAACCCAAACGAGCCCGAATTTCATCAGGCAGTCAAGGAAGTTCTGGAATCGATCCGAGTAGTGGTCGATCAGAATGAGGAGCAGTTCAGACGCGATGCTCTCTTGGAGCGTCTGTGCAATCCCGAGCGCCAGATCAAATTCCGTGTACCGTGGATCGACGATAAAGGACAGGTACACGTCAACACCGGCTATCGCGTTCAGTTTAATAGCGCGATCGGTCCGTATAAGGGAGGCTTAAGACTTCATCCTTCTGTTAATATTGGAATTATTAAGTTCCTCGGCTTTGAACAGATTTTCAAGAATTCGCTTACGGGTCTTCCCATTGGAGGAGGAAAGGGCGGTTCCGATTTTGATCCCAAGGGCAAGAGTGACCGAGAGGTGATGGCGTTCTGTCAGAGCTTTATGAGTGAGCTTTGCAAATACATCGGAGCAGACACAGACGTTCCCGCGGGAGATATCGGAACGGGGGCACGCGAGATTGGATATATGTTTGGTCAATATAAGAAGCTCAGAGGCTTGTTTGAGGGTGTACTCACGGGGAAGGGACTTTCCTATGGCGGTTCACTTGCAAGAACCGAGGCTACGGGCTATGGTCTCTTATATCTGACCGAGGAAATGCTGAAGTGCCACGGTGTAGATATGAAGGGAAAGACCGTTACGGTTTCGGGTGCCGGTAACGTTGCAATCTACGCAATCGAGAAGGCAGAGCAGATGGGGGCAAAGCCTGTGACCTGCTCAGACTCTACCGGTTGGGTTTACGATCCCGACGGAATCGACGTTGCGGCGCTCAAGGAGATCAAGGAAGTCAAGAGACAAAGACTTACGGAATATAAGAAATACAGACCAAATTCCGAATACCACGAGGGCAAGGGTGTATGGACCGTTAAGAGTGATATCGCTCTTCCTTGTGCTACGCAGAACGAGCTTGACCTTGAGGATGCAAAGATGCTGGTTGCAAACGGTGTGATCGCAGTTTGCGAGGGGGCAAATATGCCTACCACTGCCGAGGCGACCAAGTATTTCCAAGAGAACAACGTGTATTTCGTTCCGGGTAAGGCGGCAAATGCGGGCGGTGTTGCAACATCGGCACTTGAAATGTCTCAGAATAGCGAACGCTTGTCTTGGAGCTTTGAAAAGGTAGACGGTGAGCTCAAGGGCATTATGGTTCGTTTGTATCACAACATTGACGATGCCGCAAAGAAGTATGGCTTCGAGGGCAATTACGTAGTCGGTGCGAACATTGCGGGCTTTGAAAAGGTCGTAGATGCAATGAATGCACAGGGCAT
>JBGVDR010000032.1:0-5410 GCA_045119455.1 Faecousia sp. | reverse complement strand
CCCCGGGATTTCACTCCCAACTTGCATCTCCGCCTACACGCCCTTTACACCCAGTAAATCCGGACAACGCTTGCAACCTACGTATTACCGCGGCTGCTGGCACGTAGTTAGCCGTTGCTTTTTCTCCAGGTACCGTCACGTTCTTCGTCCCTGGTAAAAGAAGTTTACAACCCGAAGGCCTTCTTCCTTCACGCGGCGTTGCTGGGTCAGGGTTTCCCCCATTGCCCAATATTCCCCACTGCTGCCTCCCGTAGGAGTCTGGGCCGTATCTCAGTCCCAATGTGGCCGTTCATCCTCTCAGACCGGCTACTGATCGTCGACTTGGTGAGCCGTTACCTCACCAACTATCTAATCAGACGCGAGACCATCTCTCAGCACATAAAGCTTTGACTTCTGTACCATGCGGTACTAAAGTGTTATGCGGTATTAGCAGTCGTTTCCAACTGTTGTCCCCCACTGAAAGGCAGGTTTCTCACGCGTTACTCACCCGTTCGCCACTAAAGTAAAAACCGAAGCTCTTACTTCCGTTCGACTTGCATGTGTTAGGCACGCCGCCAGCGTTCGTCCTGAGCCAGGATCAAACTCTCAAAAAGTTGTATCTAAAGCGCTTTGCGCTTCAAATCAAGTTTTGAATAATTTGTCTAGCAAATATTACTCAAGAATTTTCGTTGGCTTAAAATTCGATTCAAATCGATATCTTAAACAATCCATAAATTGTCCAAGGTGTTCATTTCGTCTTTGCGTTATTCAATTTACAAGGTACAGCCGCTATCCTCCAGGCGGTCGCCGTTCATCAGACAGCTTGCATATTCTAGCACAAAGAGTTTAACTTGTCAAGAACTTTTTTCGATTCTTTTCAAATTTCTTTTTGCGCTTTTATGCTTGGCACCCCTCACCGGAGCGCTTGCATATAGTATCAGATAGGGGTGCAAATGTCAAGCAATTTTTTCATTTTTCTACGACTTTTTTTTCGGTTCAATCCCTTGTGGCAAGAGTGGTGCAAACACCCAACATACAGGCCCGAAAACCAGCAAAAATTCCTGCGATATATGCATTTCGCACAACATCCACAGGGCAGCTGCAATTCCACAGACCAGGATTACATGCCTTGCTTTTTTTATTCCTATCCGTTCTGCCTGGCTTGCACAAAGAGAAAGCATCAACGTAACAATTAGGAACCAGCCGGCTGTCATAATCGCCGAGCCAACTGCCTCAAAATGCCTTGCTATGCCGAACACCGACACGCTCCTACTTAGCTCTAAATATCCATTCCCCGTCTCCCCTGCCAGTTTAGGTGACAGCACTCCAACCGTTACCACGCAAACCAAAACAGTAACCACCGCAGGGAGCGTGAATTTCACAGTCCAGCGTGCGTAATTGGATTTCCAAATTGCCGCTGCCGATGGCACAAGTCCAAGGATTATCACCAATGGTTCAGAGGTCGACCATGCCGGACGGAGCCACTGCAACTCCATCCCGCTGATTCCTGCACCAAGAATCACAAGATTCCCCACCAGCACCGCCCAAAAGAGCACACAACCTACCGCTGCTGCCGCCCGGGGTCCCTTCCAGGCTGACCAGACAGACAGGATGAGAATCCCAAGGGGAACCGCCGGGTACTGATTTCCGCCAGGCCAGACACGGGCTGCATAGGGCATCAGCGTACCCAGCAGGAGCACCTGGAAGAGAATGCTCAAACCAAGAAGCACCTTACTTTCAAACCGCCCCCAGCGCCACACTGCCCACACTGCCGCAATGGACAACACCGCCGTGACAGCCACCGTTAACCAAGCCTCTCCGGCGGACAGTTGAATCCAAACCGGAAGAATCGCCCCGCAAAGCCATGTGGTCAGCTGTTTGGTGGGAATTCTTTCATTGAACAAGAGTCATCCTCCCCTCGGCAGTTCGCAGCACAGGTAGTTTTCTGCTGTCCGACCTGTATTGCTGTAGGGTTGTTTCCGCCCGGTGATGTTCCAGGAACTGCGCTACTTTCTCCAGCACCGGCGAACCCTCCGTCATGCAGACCACGCAAGACGGGCGCAGGTACTGCGCCAGCTGTTCAATTTGCGGCAGTGCCTCTTCGTTTAAAAGCAGATACTCCGCCGTTTGATAGAAAATCCGGCTGTCAGCGGCATCTTCCATATTCTTGACCGCCGACGCAAAATCCGCCCCCACCCCCACTTCCCCCGACTCCGTCTGCACGGTTACCCAACCATCGGAGGCTGACACCCACAACGTTTGCACAGGGCGCAGTTTCGCCACATCCGTACCAGCTCGGTCAGATGTAGACAGAAAGGTTACCGTCGCCAGTGCTCCGATTAACATCAGCCAGCGTCTCATCGTTGATTCCTCCTGTCCTGGGGATTCCAACGGTGATTTCTGAATTTTTGGGTTATCAATCTGGCTCTCATCGCCGGCGGTGCATGTCCTTCCGACACGGGAGCCAGATATGCCACATCCATGCTCTTTATCCCGGACAGGTGTATGAGCAACGCCAGTGCCCCCAGTGTCACTCCGAACAGTCCTGCCACGCTCCCCAACGTTGCGATGCCGAACCGCCAGACCCTAATCGCCTCTGCCAGCTCCCGATTAGGCAGGACAAAGCCACAAACCCCCGCAACGCT
The DNA here is from genome assembly GCA_045119455.1 of Faecousia sp. GTDB lineage: Bacteria > Bacillota > Clostridia > Oscillospirales > Oscillospiraceae > Faecousia. Next base: position 2,786 of record JBGVDR010000032.1, on the reverse strand, counting down.
GACCACAATCAAGGCGGCAGGTGATATCAGCTTCGCCTCTACAGCCGCCGTACCAACCACAATACCGCCAATCACCGACACCGCCTGCCCGATGGCCTGGGGTAGGTGGAGTCCAGACTCTTGCAGGAGTTCAAAGGCAATCAATAATCCCAACACCTCCACCGCCGTGGTGAACGGAACGGACTGCTTACTTTCAATAATAGAAAGGAGCAATGGAAGCGGAATCATCTCATGGTGAAAGGTTGTCATGGCCGCATACACCCCGGGTAGGAGCAGGCTCAGCACCAAGGCGGCATAGCGCAGAATCCGGATGCAAGTGGCAGATACGTAATCCACACTCCTGTCCTCCGGGCTTTCCATCAACGTCCCCAAATCCACAGGAGCCAGGTAACCTTGGGGAAGTCCATCCACCACCAACCCAATTTGACCGCTCAAGAGGCCCTGGCAAAATCGGTCGGTGCGCTCGGTATATTGGAGCAGAGGAAAAGCGGTTTTTCTCGAACCTGTGACATATTCCTCTACCGAAGCTGGGCTTATCAGACCGTCAATACAGATTTGACCAATGCGTTTTTTCATTCGTTCCACCAGCTCCGGATTGGTGATTCCCTCCACCCAAAGTACTGACACATTGGTCAAGCTCCGCCGACCAACCTGGGTTTCCCAAATCCGTAAATCCGGGGTACGCAGATGACGGCGGATTAGACTTGTATTAGATCGGGAGGTTTCCACGAAGGCATCCTTCGGACCCTTGACGGTGTTCTCCACCTGGGGCGGGGCGATACCGCGCTTTTCAGGGGTTTTATCCTCAAAAGCAATCGCGCCGACTCCAGGGAACAACACCACGCAAAAACCATTGACCAGCTTCAGCGCCACGGAGTCCAGATCCTGGCAAGCATCTGCAACGCTATTATAAACCGCACCTTCCAGTGCCATGTGGTACAGCTCCGCCATGGATTCCGCCTGCAGGTGCTGCCGGATGGGCTTGAGCACATAATCCGACATTTCTCCACCGGCAGTCAGCCCGTCAATGGCATAAAAGTACAGCATAAAGTCGCCACAGCGCAAGGTGCGGGTGATAAAATCCCCGGCATCCCGAAAAATATGGCGAATATTCTCATCGGTCAGCTCTCCCGGATAGTGTGCCGCCATTTTATCACCTCCGGGGTAGTATGCCGCAAGGAGCTCAGAATATGCGGTCCGGGATTGCATTTTTCCCGAAAGGGTGATATAGTGAAACAAGTATGAACCAAAAAGGGGGAGCATTATGTCCAACGTCATCGCTGCGGTTTCCACCGGCAACCAGGTCAGTGCGATCGGTATCATTCGCCTGACAGGCTGGGGCTGCGCCGAAGTGGCAGACCGGGTCTTTACATTATATAATAAGAAAAAACTGTCCGACGCTCCGGACCGGAATCTGGTTTTGGGTCAGCTCCACGACCGGCAAGGTCGCATCATCGATCAGTGCATGGCGGTGTTCTCCCGGGGGCCCCACAGCTACACCGGCGAGGATACCGTGGAATTCCATTGTCACGGATCGCCGGCGGTTTTGGCCGCTGGGCTGGAGGCGCTGTATATTGCCGGGGCCCGTCCGGCTCTGCGGGGCGAATTCACCAAGAGAGCCTTCCTAAACGGCAAGCTGGATTTGACCCAGGCAGAGGCAGTTATTGATTTGATTGAAGCGGACAGCACCGATGCTGCTGCCAATGCCGCCGGACAAGTGGGCGGCAGCCTGCAGCGGAAGCTCTCCCCTATTTATAATGAATTGCGGGATTTGTGCAGTCATTTCCACGCTGTACTAGACTACCCCGACGAGGATATCGAAGATTTCGGGCTGGAAAACTACGCCCAAAGCCTGCGCCACAGCGCAAAGACGCTGGAGAACCTGCTCTGCACCTACAATCAGGGGCGCATTTTGCGTCAGGGTGCGGCAGCGGCCATTGTGGGTAAACCCAACGTGGGCAAATCCAGCCTCCTTAATGCCTTAGCGGGCTACGAGCGGGTCATCGTCACCGACATCCCCGGAACCACCCGGGATACCGTGGAGGAAACTGTGATGCTGGGCGCTACCCGGTTGCGGTTGATTGACACAGCCGGCATTCGCCAGACCGAAGATGTGGTGGAAGCAATTGGTGTGGAGCGCAGTAAGCAGGCCGTTGGGAATGCGGATTTGGTGATTTTCGTCTGCGACGGCTCTGCTCCTTTGACGGAAGAGGACGAGCTGATTATCGACCTATGCACCGAGCACCCCAACTCCATCGCCTTAATCAACAAATCAGATTTGGAAAGCAAGGTAGAGCCCAGCGATTTACCGTTTATGAATGTAATTTACTTCTGCGCCAAAACAGGCGAGGGTATGGAGCAATTGGCGGATGTGGTGGACATGATGTTCGAGGGTGGTGCACCCTGTGACGGCTCTGTGCTAACCAACGCCCGGCAGTTTGACGCCATTCGGCGTGCACACGAGGCAATGCTTCGCTCCATCAGCGGAATGCGCCAGGGACTGACTCCGGATGCCGTGCTCATTGACGTAGAGGAAGCAATGGAGTCTATGGGAGAGGTCACCGGTGCCACCGTCCGGGAGGATATCACCGCCCGGATTTTTGAACGCTTTTGTGTTGGAAAATAATGTGGTAAATGATTGTTTAGCGGGCATGGCCCGCGGCAAATCGCGTCACCTACCCAGGCGGTAATCGAACACCTTTGGGCACGCTCGGTAACGAACGGCTCTGTAAATCGTACAGAAATGTCTGTCATCGCGAGGGCCTTTAGGCCCGTGGCGATCTCCT
>JBGVDR010000031.1:0-20549 GCA_045119455.1 Faecousia sp. | reverse complement strand
CCCCCCCCCCCCCCCCCCCCCCCCCCCCCCCCCCCCCACCCCCCCCCCCCCGCCCCCCCCCCCCCCCCCCCCCCCCCCCCCCCCCCCCCCCCCCCCCCCCCCCCCCCCCCCCCCCCCCCCCCCCCCCCCGGCCCGGTCGGTGCCCGGTGTCTTTTCGTCTGCCTTGGGCCGTCCGTGGTTCTCCCCTGCGCCCCCCCCGCCCCGCCGCCCCCGCTGGGGGCTCCGGGGGGCCCGGTGCCCGTTGGGTGGCTCCGCCCCCCGCGGCGAGGGCCGCGCTTTTCGCGCCCCTCTTGCGGGCCCCCCTCGCGCTCCGCGCGGGCCCGGCGCGGGATTTCGGCCCGGTTGACTTTCCAGAAAATTGTCAACATCCCCCCCTCCCGCCGCCGCGCGAGCCATTTTCTCCGGCGGTCAAGGCCAAGACAAGCGCGCCCTGGGCACGCCAAGGGCGCGGCCTTGACTTCGCCGGAGGTGGCTTTTTTGCCCGGCGGGGCTTGACTTTCCCGCTCCGCTGTGGTACATTGGTCTTCCGGTGCCCGTTCCGCTCCTTCGGGGGCCGCCCCTCGCGGGGTGTCCGTGGTCGGCAAAAGCCGCTTGGTCGAGATTCGACCAGGCGGCTTTTTTTATGCGCCGGAGCCCCTCCAGCCTCGCCGGAAATGTGCCCCTCTCAGTTGCGCCCGCCGCCCTCATGCCACTTGATACTGTGCCATTACTCCGGCGAACGCAACAAAACCTCTGTCATTTTGTTGCGTTCGATTTGTATAAGCCCCAGAGGGTCAACCTCCGGCGCTTTTCTTATTTACTTCCCTTCTGCGGTCTTTCTCCCGTTCGTCCGCTGTGTGGCTTGCTGTGACTTACAGTTGTTACGTATCTGCATACCACACTTTGACGGATACCGCCTTACAGCCTGGGTGCGTTAGCTTGTAGGCTTTTATCCATTTTGGAATCCCGGATAACTTCATTGATTGATAGTGCTTTGTAGGCTCGCCCAGCGGGTAATAGCAATGAAATGAAATGGAGTAAATTTTCTTCTTCCTGCTCTGCCCTCCAAACATCCCTTTATCCATTTGGCACATAATGCATACGCTTGTGATGTTCCTTCGTAATACCCTTTTAGGCGGTCGCTGATCCTGGGAATGCCGGCTGATCGGCTATCTTCTTTTGAGTACCGCTCCAGGTCACGCATTAGGCTCTCGAATTTTTCTTTCATAAATATTCTCCTTTTCTCCCCTGCCGAGATTATCCATGAATAAAAAAATGCGTCCTGTAAAGGACGCATTTTTTCTGGTTATTGATTATTTCATCAGCTCGTCGGTCAGTTTGATGATTTTAGGAGCAATTTTTTTACGTTCCTTCCGAATAATACGGTTATATACGGGATAAGCCATGCATACCAGTATGATACCAACAATACCAATAAGGATTCCGACCAGCATAGACATTGAGCCAAGCAGTCCAATCATTTCTCCAATCTCAGTCATTGCAAGACTCATGCCAATTCCCATTATCAGCACACCGATAACACCGAATACAAGAGCGATTGTTGTTGCCTTTTGTGTTACCGCCGCATCCAGACGGCGAAGCAGTGACATCTTATCTTCGGTCTGTTCTTCTTCGACGTACTTTTTACGAATAGTTTTGATTTCTTCCTGCTCCTTTGCGGAATAGGTATAACTGAATGTTTCTTTATTCTTGTTATCCATAGATTTACTCCCCCGCTGCGCCCAGCAACGTTATCTTTTTAGTTCCCTGTACAATCATATAAATTGCCATCGCAATAATAAATACGGATATCGCTCCGCCGGATATGCCTAGAAAAATGCGGCGTCCGGTCAAACTCATTGTTTCGGTGCCGAATGTGGTCAGCATTGTAGATTCAAGTGTTAATACAGATACACACGCTGATGCAAGGCTGATTGCCTTGGAAGCAGAATAGACCGGGCTATTATATTTGCGATATTTTATGGTGTTTATAATGGCAAAGGTTAGAGAAGTGAACGTGTAAGCCGCCAATGCGATGGTGGTAATTTCGTGGTGATTAAACGTTCTGTTCCAATACACCATAAAGAATATTATAAGTGCAAGCGCTAAGTTCATAAGGAGAAATACAATGCCACAGGCACGGTATTTGCGAAGCTCATCGAGCATTTTCTCTCCCGGATTATGTTTGCGTGTATGTTGAACCAAAAAGAATCGCATTACAGCCAGAGAAATGTAATATCCAGCCAAGGAGTAGAACCAAAATGTGTGATGCCAGAAGCCCATTCCTAACTGCAATAACGCATAAGCGGTATTATATATCAATGTTCCATAAAGAGAAATGTTCACTCTGAGCCTAGTATCGTCTTGCCATATTCTCGCATACTTATTTTCGTTTTTAAACGTCTTGAAAAACTGAATCAGATAAGGTATTTTGAAACACCATATTGTTAACGTATAAGCGGAAAGAACATAAGAAATAATCGCTGTCATAGACTCTGTACCCAAAAACACCATCGAACAAACAAGGAACGCGGTGGCAATCGGGATAAGAACAAGCATAATAGCGATATGCGGGAATAGTAATGCTTTGCCGATTTTCTTCCAGTCCATATCAAATCCTCCGGATTTTTACGGTAAAGGTGGTACCGACCCCGACAGCGCTTTCAACACCGATTTCGCCTTGCATAATGTCAATCACTCTTTTAACAAGCGCAAGACCCAAGCCATTTCCCTGGACAGAATGGGACGTATCGCCCTGATAAAACTTCTCGAAGATATGTGCGCCCACTTCGGCAGTCATTCCGCAACCGGTGTCTTTTACTTTGATGATGGCGTGATGTGATGTTGCTGTTAGGCTTACAGAAACGGTACCACCCTCTTCGGTAAATTTGAATGCATTGGAAAAGAGGTTATTCCACACAAGCGATAAAAGCTCTGAATCGGCCTCGACCTTGATATCTTCTGCAATATCGGTGTCGATTTCAATGTGTTTCCTTTCCCAAACGTTTTCAAACTGCACCAGGCATTCACAAAGCTGCTCGCCCAAATCGAACTCGGTGATTTCGGGGAAAATTTGCTGATTTTCAAGACGGTTAAGCTTCAGAATATTGGTAATCATCTCAGCAAGCCGTCGTGAAGCATCCGTTACACCCTTGGCATACTCTATACGCTTTTCTTCACGCAGCCCGGGAGATTGTAGCAGTGTTCCATAATTCTGCATCACAGCAAGAGGGGTTTTCATTTCGTGGGAAACGTTTGCGATAAAATCTGTACGTAGGGTTTCCACACTGGACAGCTCTTCTGCCATTTGGTTGATTGCATGGGCTATCTGATTAAAGCCTTCCATGCCGGGGCTTTGCATCGGCTTGATGCGCACGGAGAAATCGCCGGACATAATCTTTTCCGTTGCTTCAGTGATGGTCTTTGTTGGGCGCTCGACCATTATTTTGCGTCGAATGTAATCTGCAAGCTTAAAAATAAATGTGATTAAAATTACGTTCCAAAAGGTAACCTTTGCGGCGACGGTAACATTTCGGGAAGTAAGCGTGAGTTCCATAGTATCTGCCAATATGCTTACAAACAGCATCATACAGCAGGATACAATAAAACCCACTGCCAAGAAAAATAGCAGAAAGCTGCTAATCATGCCCAATATTTTTCGCAGGGTGGGCCTCTTCATTTTATCACCGCCTTATAGCCAAGTCCGTGAACTGTCTTAATCTCAAAATCCTGGCAGTCGGAAAGCTTGGACCGGAGCTTTGTCATATAAACATCAACGGCTCTCGGTGCGGTATCGCTGTCCGCATCCCAAAATTCATCCATAAGCTGCATTCTTGTGAAGGTCTTTTTGGGGTAAGAAAGCAATTTGTACAGAATACTGAATTCCCGGTTGGTAAGAGAGATTTCTTCGTCCCCGAGATATGCGGTATGTTCGTCGGCATCCATCACAAAATTGCCTATTTCAAGTTTCCGACTGGATGCTATTTTCGCACGGCGAAGCAGTGCGCCGATTCGCAGAAACAGCTCATCAAGGTCAATGGGCTTGACCATGTAGTCGTCCACACCGATTCTGAACCCTCTCTGCTTGGATGCGATATCGTCACGGGCAGTCATAAATAGAATCGGTATCTCCTGATTCAGCTCTCTGACATTACGGGCAAATTCAAAGCCGTCCACAACGGGCATCATAATGTCCGATATGATGAGGTCAAACATAGTATTATACATTGCATCGTAGGCATCATTCGCATTGAAACAACCCGTTGCCTCGTATCCGCTGTGATTTAAAAACGAGCAGACGGTCTTATTCAGTTCAGTATCATCTTCAACAACTAATATCTTAAACATGGCGATACCTCCGAAGTTACTATAATTTATTATACAGTATAACACCCAAATGTTAAAGTTTTGTTTTAGTTTTGATTTGAGTTGGAAAATATGCTGATATTTTGCAATTATTGATTTGATGTTGCTCTCAGAAAACACGGCAACGCCAAATTTTCAGCGTTGCCGTATTTCTTATACCAAGCTTGTTTTCTTCAAAATCACATTGCTGGTTGCGCCAAGCCCAACAGCAAACAATGCACCGCCCACGAGGCAAAGAATCACATTCAAAAATGTAGCGCCAAGAGGGGTAATTATGGAAACCATCATAAAGAGTAGCATTCCGCCGCCGAGTGATCCGCAAAGTGCCAACCATGCTTTGTGCTTTGCTGCTACGCTAATCAGAACGATAATTGCAATAAATACAGGCATCAGGAATATCTTTGCAATCATGCACATGGCCAGATTGCCGGCAGTCAGACCATGAAGGTCAAAGGCTAGACCGGCGATTGCACCACCAAGCATCGAGCCGACAAAATATGCAAGGAGCATGAACGTTCCACATATAAAACCGGAAAACGTTGTTGATGTTGCACATCATAAAGACTTCGTTGCCACCCATCGCTTCGCCGCCGGGAAGTGTGCCGATGTTTTGCCAGGTGTTTTCGGGTCCCTGCATCACGGTTTCCACACCTGTTTGCGGATTGACGGACACAGAGCCGTCCATCATTGCCATCATAAGGGTCATAAGAATCGGCATAACGAGCGCACAGGAAATCAGAATGTAAAAGAGCTTGGACTTGAACATTCTGCGGAAGTCTACCTTCAGCATACTCTTAATACGCCTGCTGAAATAAAATTAGGGGAACTTTACTGCCTTGTTCTTTTTCAGTTCGCTGACAACGTGACCGTTTTTTATTAAGGTATCAACGACATCAGCCGTATCCTCCACATCGTAAACACGGATATAGTCACCATCCAGTCGAACGTCTGCATACTTTTGAGCAAGCACCGCTTTTGCACTTATCATATCCTTTGTTTTGAGCGAAACAAAAACCTGTGCTCTTGCATCCATTTCCTCAGCGGATATTTCCATAATCATCTTGCCTTGACGAATCACGCCGTAATGGGTTGCAATCTTTTCGAGTTCACCGAGAATGTGGGAAGAAATCAGTACGGTACAGCCGTAATTATGCGTGATATCCACAAGAATTTCACGCATAATTCTCATACCGTCGGTGTCAAGTCCATTGATAGGTTCGTCCAGTATGAGAAGTGCGGGATTGCCGAGGAGCGCCATGGCGATACCGATTCTCTGTTTCATGCCGAGGGAGCATTTTTTGAATTTCAGATTAACATGTTCTTCCATACGTACAATCTGTAACACACGACGGATTTCGTCATCAGCATTTTCAAGCCCCAAATTGATGCACTGCATCTGCAAATTTTGATATACGCTCGATCCGGGAAAGCAGCCTGCATTTTCGATGAGTGCGCCCACTCTTACACGTACGCCTGGATCGGTATAATCTTTGCCGAACAACTTAATATCACCGGAATCGGGAACCAAGTGTCCGCAAATAAGCTTCATAGTCGTGGATTTGCCCGAACCGTTCTCGCCGATAAAGCCGTAAATGGCGCCTGCAGGAACGGTAATATCCAGATGATCCACCGCATACAATGTGCGAAAACTCTTGGAAAGATTATTGATTTCGATTGCGTTCATTCTCTGGTGTCCTCCTTGTTCTTTTACAATTTTTCCTACCTCATAAAACGCCGAAAAGCGAGACGGCAAAATGCCGTTTCGCTTACCGGTTTTACTCTTCTGTTACAGAAACAGTATACTTGCCGTCCAAGCCTTTGGACTTCAGGAAGGCATTAAATTCATTCTCAAGGGTAGCAGCACTTACCTCAGTCGCTGCGGGCTGGGTTTTGCCAAGAGCGTTTGCACGCGCAACAGCCGCCTGAGTATCAGCCTGAATCTTTGCAATCTGTGCGGCGGTGTTGGCAGGGGCTGCCTTTGCGCCCTTCTTAATATTCTCAACAACCAGCTTGTATTTTGCTTTCATTCCCTTGGTGCGAAGGAATTCAGCAAATTCCTTGTTGTCTTCTGCAGACTGAGCCTTTACCGCTTCAAATTCGGCAACATCAGCAGCGTGCTGCTTCTTTGCAGACTCGCTCATATTATTGAAAGCCAACTTGAACTTTGCTACAATGCCTTTAGTATGGAGGAATGCAGAAAACTGTTCATTCAGCTCGAGCATCTCCTGTTCGATTTCCTGTTGTGTCTTGGTTCTGTTTTCCATTTTCATTTACTCCTTTCAGATGTTATTACTTGCTCATAATCTTGTCGCTGAGTGCGATAATTTTATCGGCGTACTTCTTGCGGCGAGAGCCGAGGAATCGCTTGTAGACGGGATAGTTGATGGCAGCCATCAGCATACCCACAACACCGATTACAATGCCGGAGACCATAGAATTTGCAATGCCCACAATCTCGCCAATGTCGGTCATAACAAGGCTCATGCCTGCGCCCATGATAATAGCGGAGATGCTGCCGAAGATATATGCAAACATGTTAGCCGGACGCTTTACCTTCGAGTCCAATTCCTTGAGCTCGTCAAGCGCGGTAAGCTCCTTCTCGGTGTACTGAGTGCGAATTTTCTGCACGAGGAATTCCTGATCGTTTTTATTCATTGTGATTACCTCTTTCTTAATGATTACAAGCGCATTATACTGAGTCGATGTTTTTGAAATTTTTGAGAAATGTTTATGTTTTGATAATTTGAAAAATTCTTTGCTTTCGTGCGGATGACTAAACCGCACCTGCCGAAATGGCGGCAATCCCCTGCCCGTTCCGACAAAAAGGCGAAAAATATCTTTACATTTTCTCCATTTAGCGATACAATATTGATGTAAAATTACCACAATTTCTTTCAGGAGGAATTCATCATGAGTGTTAAGCGAATTGGCGTTCTCACCAGCGGCGGCGATGCCCCCGGCATGAATCCCTGTGTTCGTGCTGTTGTCCGTACTGCCCTGTACCATGGCATTGAGTGCTACGGAATCCGCCGTGGCTGGAATGGTTTGATTACCGGCGACATCATTAAATTGGACGAAAAGAGTGTTTCCCACACCATCAATCGTGGCGGCACCATCCTCTACACTGCTCGCAGCAAGGAATTCATGACCGAAGAAGGCCAGCGCAAGGCTGTTTCCACCTGTAAGTTCTTGGGCCTGGATAGCATCATTGCCATCGGAGGCGACGGCACCTTCCGTGGCGCACGAGCTCTGTCCAAGTATGGCATCAATGTCATCGGTATCCCTGGCACCATCGATAATGACATCAGCTGCACCCATTACTGTATCGGATTCGATACTGCAGCCAATACCGCCATTCAGTGCATCGATAAACTGCGTGACACGATGCAGTCCCATGAGCGGTGCTCGGTGGTTGAGGTTATGGGTCGTAACGCCGGCTACCTGGCCATGTATGTGGGTCTGGCTGTGGGCGCCACCGCGGTCCTGGTTCCTGAAAAGGAAATCGACTTCGAGCGGGATGTGATTGAGAAAATTCGTCAGGCTCGTTTCAATGGCTTCACGCACTACATGATTGTGGTTGCGGAAGGTGCTGGCTCCGCCAATGATATCGCCGCTAAGATTAAAGAGGCAATTGACCTGGATCCTCGTGTGACTGTTCTCGGTCACATTCAGCGTGGCGGTGTGCCCAATGCCCGTGACCGTGTCAACGCTACCAAGATGGGCTACCTGGCTGTGGAGCTCCTGCTGGCAGGCAAAACCAACCGCATCGTGTGCACCCATGATGGTGGCTTCACAGATGTGGACATGGATGAGGGTCTGGATATGAAGAAAGGTATTCAGACTATGGAAGTTGATGTTCTGGCTGCCATGACCGGAATCTGATGCCTCTTCCCTGCTGAATAATCTAAGCGGCTGATCATAAGATCAGCCGCTTTTACGTACAAAAAACCACCTGTTTTCATCACAAAACAGGTGGTTTTATGCTTTTGGATGGCATTTTGCATACACAGATTTCAGTTTTTGGTTAATCATGTGGGTGTACATCTGGGTGGAGGATATGTCACTGTGACCCATCAGCTCCTGAAGAGAGTCCAAGTCGGCACCATTCTCCAACAGGTGCACAGCAAAGCTGTGGCGCAGAGTATGTGGAGTGATTTCTTTGTCGATATGGGCTGTGGACTGGTAGTGCTTCAAAATCTTCCAGAAGCCCTGGCGGCTCATGCGAACACCACTCACATTGACGAAAAGCGCCTTTTCGCCGGGGACGGAAAGCATGGAGCCACGAATCTCTTTCATGTAAATAGAAAGAGCACGCAGAGCGCCGGGATACAGAGGGATTGCGCGGGTGCGCTTGCTGTTGCTGCACTTGATGATGCCCATTTCCAGGTTCACATCGTCCTCGTTCAGCTCAATCAGCTCGGATACCCGGATACCAGTGGCGTACATAACCTCCAGCATGGCCTTGTCGCGGAAGCCCTTGGCATCCACACATATGGGCTGAGCAAGCAATAACTCAATCTCTCGACCGGTGAGGATTTGGGGGAGCTTCTTTTCGCCTCTGTCAACATGAATCTGAACAACGGGAGTGCTTTCCAAGAATCCTGAGGATACCAGGTAGGCGTAAAAGTTCTTCAGACTGGCCAGACTTCTGGAAATAGTGGCGCCAGAGCGTCCCTCCTGTTCCAGATGGGCAAGATAATCGCTGATATTCAGTTGGGTAGCGTCCAGAATTGCCACGTCCTGCTGCGTGCTGAGCCAGTCGGAGAACTGCCGAATGTCACGCATATAGGAGCTGACAGTATTGCCGGATGCCTTTTTTACCTTGGACAGGTAATTCTCATAGGCAGTAACCAAATCCAACATGAACCGCGAACCTTTCTTAATGTAGTCAAAAAAGTCCAGATAAAAATGGGGATATAACACGGAATTGAAACAATCCCACCAAGATTGAAAAGAAAAAACATAGTGCGAATACTCGGTTTTGATGCCCTCGATTCCAAATAATACGAAGCCAAAGTATGTACAGCCAAGGAATCAAAAGATAATCGGGCAATAAAAAAAGCAATTGAATCAGCCAACCACAGGATCCGTAAGACAGCAGCACACCGACGGTGGAAAAGCTAAATCGAAAGGCGTAAAAGAAAGACACGCCCAACACCCAAATCTCGGAATAGCGAGTAGCAAAAGCCGTTAGCAACACCGGGCAACAGCAGGACCATATTGCATTCCAAAGAGTCTGTTCCTGTTGCGTAACCGCAAAAACAAGACTTGGAAGGTCCTCTACGGTAAAGGCGAAACGCACACCCAGCAGGATGCCGCTAAGCCAGAAAAACGCAAGAACAGATGTCCTATTCCTGCGAAGGCTGTGGTATATGGACGAAAAGAAATGGCCAATCAATGCAATCACCAGCTCCAGAGCAAACCATAATAACGAACGAAGCATCGTAAAGCCGGCCGAACTATCTGAAAACACAGAAGCCCCTAAAGTTCGGATTGCTCCAATACTATACTGCAAAATCCATGTATTTTCAAGCGAATTTGTATAAAATTACGTTTTTTGTGAATGTTGCTGATTTTTATGTAAACACCATTATGTCAACCTAATATACATAAAGTGAATACTTGTGTAATAATTCCGTAATATTCACAATATCTAGGGCTCCAGTGTTATAGATACTCACAAAATGTAGATTCTGCAGGATGTCTTGCAGAATCTCCGCAACGGGTAAAGATTATTTACCCGTTGCGGAGATTTGTACAAGTTACCCATAACGCTTAAAATTGCGTTTTACAGAAGCCCTCTTTTCCCCTCTCAGGGCGAATAATCCAACCCCGGTGGATGCTCCGAGAGCGGTGACCATGCCCGTTCCCACGCCCGTGAACGTTCCTCCGAACAGGATGCCGCCCAAACTCAGAAGAGTCACAAAATACATCCCTCCTGCCACCAAACACATCTGCAGCCACCGTTTCTTTGCAATCAATGCGGATACCCATGCGGCTACAGCTGCTGAAATTGCTGTTATGACGATTGAACCGCCGGCTGTGCTAGACTGTCCTACTGTTTCAGATAGAATCATTTGTGCCCAAGCAGATGCCAGCAGCAGCGTACAGATGATTCCTGCCAACCACCCCATAACCAATGCAAAGGGCATTTTCCCGGCTCGTACGGTCTTCTGTTTCGTTTTAGCCATTCCCCTCTCCCCTTTCATTGGCAGATTATGAGCTAGGGAATAGAAAAAGAACCGGGTCAGATGACCCGGTTCGGGATATTTACACAGACATTTGCGCAACCATGGCGTCCAGAAGTGTCTTGGCATCTTCCTTGTTTTCGCCAACAGCGGTATAGTAGAACTTGACCTTGGGTTCGGTGCCGGAGGGGCGGGCAATGACACTGCCCTTATCGCCCAGCAGGAACTCCAGAACGTTGGACTTGGGCAGGTCAATGACAGTCTCAGCGCCGGTGGCCAGATTCTTGGCAATGCCAGCCTTGTAATCACGGACGTCAGTGACCACAGCACCGCCAATGGTTGCGGGAACCTCAGCGCGCAGGTCAGCCATCATTTTGGCAGCCTTCTCCATGGCGTCAGCGCCGGTCAACTCCACGCTCTGGACATGAGCCAGGTAGAAACCGTACTTCTGATAAACCTCAGCCAGAGCATCCAGAATGTTCTTACCCTGCAGTTTCAGGCTGGCGGCCAGTTCGCACACCAACATGGAGGCTACGATGGCATCCTTATCCCGAGCGTAGGTACCCTTTAAGTAGCCACAGCTCTCCTCAAAGCCAAAGATGAACTTCTCAGGCTCACCCTTCTGCTCCAGCTTCAGAATCTCACCGCCGATGTACTTAAAACCGGTGAGAACAGCCTTCATAGTCACGCCGTAGTAGTCGGCAATACGGTCAGCCAGCGGAGAAGAAACGATGGAACGCACCGTGATGGCACCCTCGGGAATGTCATTCTTGGCGGTACGGGCTTTGAGAACGTAGTCAAGCAGCATAAATCCCAGCTCGTTGCCGGAAAGCTTTACAAAGCCGCCCTTGCCGTCAGGAACAGCGATGGCGACGCGGTCAGCATCCGGGTCGGTGCCCAGAATAACGTCGCAGGGAGCGTTCTTGGCGACCTTATAGCTTTCGTTCAGAGCGGCATCGGTCTCAGGGTTGGGGTATTCGCAGGTCTTGAAATCACCATCAGGCTTGGCCTGGCATTCAACGGTGGTAATGTTCACACCCAACTTGCCCAGCACAGCATGGACAGGCTCCATACCGGTGCCGCACAGAGGGGTGTAGACGATGTTCAGACCGGCATTCTTCAGCATTTCAGGGTCGACAGCCTCTGCCAGGACGGTCTGATAGTACCGTTCCCACAAATCCTGACCGATGTAGGAAATCAGACCGTCAGCCATGTACTCGTCGAAGGACTTGGTTTCGGGGACGAAGAAATCGATGGTGCTGATTTTCTCGGTGACAATGGCGGCGGGTTCGTCGGTCATCTGGCAGCCGTCGGGACCATAGCACTTCACTCCGTTGTAAGCGCCGGCATTGTGGCTGGCGGAAATCACGATGCCGCAGCCGCAGCCCAGTTCACGGACAGCGTAGGACAGCATGGGAGTAGGAGCCAGACGATCGTACAGCCAAGTCTGAATGCCTGCTTCCGCAAAAGCGACGGCGCAAACCTCAGCGAACAGCTGGGAGTTGTGACGGGAGTCGTAGCCGATGGCGGCCTTCTGGGGCAGGTCGGTGGAAGACAGCCAAGAAGCCATGCCCTGAGCAGCACGGCGGACAGTATAGCGGTTCAGCCGATTGCTGCCGGCACCCATGATTCCACGCATGCCAGCGGTGCCGAACTGCAGGTCACCGCCAAAGCGGCCCTTCAGCTCTTCTTCATCATTTCTGATGGAAGCCAGCTCCTGCTGAACCTCTTCGGGCAGATTTGCCTGGCACCAGAAGTTATAACGATCCATATAATTCATAGTAGTAGTTCCTCCATTCATAAAAAAAACAGCTCAAAAGTTACCCTTTGAGCTGTTTCAAGCAGAAATTAGCCGTTGAGCTGGGTGTCCTTCTTCATCTGAGCGGCGGCAAGTTCATTGAACTTGGCACGGGTCTGCTGAACATCGTTCAGGGACTGAGCAATGGCCTCCTCGGTGCGGCGCAGCGCATCGTCCATGTACTCGTTGCTGACCTTACGCAGGCCAACAATCTGATTTTGAACCTGAGCGATATGCTCGGCAGAGCGGCGCTTGGCTTCCTCGTAGATAGCCTCTTTTGCCACCAGCTTTTCAGCGTCCTCCTGGGCCTTCTTGATGATGTTCTCGGCCTCGCGCCGAGCCTGAGCAATCAGCTCATTGCGGCTCTCGACGATGGTACGGGACTGTTTCAGCTCAGCGGGCAGCTGGGCGATGATTTCATCCAGCATGTCCAGCACCTTGTCACGCTCCAGGATGCACTTCTCGGAAGACAGGGGCACGGAGCGGGCGTCCTGCACCATGTCGTACAGAGAAGTAATGATATCTTCAATATGTTTTTCGTTCATTAGGGGTTTCCTCCTTGACGTAATTTATTTATTCTTTCTTTAAAATCCGGAATAATCTGTTCCGGAAGAAAATCGGATAAATCGACCTCGTAGTGACCAAGTTCCTTCACGGTGCTGGAGCTGAGGTACATGTATTGATGCTCCGCGGTCAAGAACATGGTATCGAGATCTGGGTTGATTTTATGATTGATGAGCGCCATTTGAAACTCGTTTTCAAAATCGGAACCGGCTCGCAAGCCTTTGACAATGACGCAGCTGCCTCTCCTGCGGGCATAGTCTGCCAAGAGCTCGTTGGAAGAATCGATTTCCACATTAGCCAAATCTCCGGTAACACGGCGAATTAACTCCACCCGCTCCTCCAGGGAGAACATGGGTGATTTGCCGGCATTGACCATGACACACACAATCAACCGGTCAAAAATACTTGCCGCCCGGCGGATGATATTCAGATGTCCGCTGGTGATAGGGTCGAAGCTGCCGGGATAAATGGCGATCTTCATTGGTCAGCGTCCTTTCGGTACAGGGTCAGCAGGGTTTTACCGTATTTGTAATCCTTGCTGCGGCTATAGCCAGGAAAATCCCAGGGAAGTTCCTTTTCCACAGGGCGTTCCGCAACTATTATACCACCAGATTGCAAAATGTCAATTTCCGTGATACGTTTTAGCGAATTTTCTAAAAAAACTTCTGCGTAGGGAGGATCCAAAAGAATGATGTCAAACTTCTCCCGGCAGGTTGCAAGGTAGGATAGGTAGTCCGAACGCACCACACGGGCATCAGACTCCAGCTTGGTGCGGCGAAGATTCTCCCGAATCAATGCGCAGGCGTCCTGCCGCTCATCCACAAAGACGGCGGATTTTGCACCCCGGCTCAGGGCTTCGATGCCCAACTGACCGGTTCCGCCGAACAAATCCAACACCCTTGCGCCGGGGAGATTAAATTGAATGATGCTGAACAGCGCTTCCTTCACCCGATCGGCGGTCGGACGGGTGTGTAGCCCCTCCGGGGTTTTCAGCACAACGCCTCGGGCTTTGCCGGTGATGACTCTCATGCTTAATCCTCTTTTCTGAAGTGGTGATATACCGCCAATGCAGCATCCTTAGGGAGAATACGCTCCAACTCAGCCAAAGACGCTTGACCGATGGCGGTTAGGGATTTGAAAGTTTTTAGCAGCTCTTGCTTACGCTTTGGGCCAATACCAGAAATGGAATCCAGCTCTGAATATCGCAGACGCTTGCTGCGCAGCTGTCGGTGGTAGGTGATAGCAAAACGGTGGGTTTCCTCCTGGATGTTACCAATCAACGAGAAAACCGCTTGATTGTTATCAATCCGAATCTCCTGCCCTTGGGGCGTCACCAGCGCCCGGGTGCGGTGACGGTCGTCTTTGACCATACCGAATACGGGCATCTGCAAACCCAGCTCCTCCAGCGCCTCCACGGCTGTGTTGGCATGGGTCACGCCGCCGTCAATCAATAGCAAATCCGGTGCTCCTGCGAAGCCCTTGTCCCCTGCCAAGTAGTGAGAAAAACGGCGCTTGATAACTTGCCGCATGGAGCCGTAGTCATCCTGCTGGGTCAAATCTTCAATTTTGAACCGTTTATAGTCGCTTTTTCGGGGCTTTCCGTCTTGAAAAACCACCATACTGGCCACAATATCTGTGCCGGAAATGTTGGAAATATCGAAGGATTCAATCCGTTTCGGCGGCTCCATAGAAAGCATTTTCCCTAAAAGCGCCAAAGTTCCGGAGATTTTTTCTTCCTTGCTGGTGACGCGCTGGGCTTCCTCAAAGGCATTTTTGACTGCCAGCTCTACCAGTCGAACATTATCTCCGCGCTGGGGAACCTTTAATCGGGTTTTGCGCCCGAATTGTTGCTCAAGAAGTTGTGAAAACAGCTCGGAATCCTCAATTTCAAAGGGCATAAGCACCACCTTCGGTGCCATTCCCCGGCTCAAATAATACTGTTTTATTAGGCTGGATACCGCATTTTCCCGATCATCCGGGATTGCAAAAACCTCGTAGTCCTTGTCCAGCAGATTCCCCCCAGAGAAATGCAGTACCGCAAAACAAGCCCTTGCTTCAGTTTGCGCATAGCCAATCACGTCAGTATCTGCCAGGGTTCCGGCGGTTACCAGCTGTTTCTGGCCAAGGGTTTCAACAGCACTGAGCCGATTCCGCAGGCTCGCGGCCAGCTCGAATTCCAAATTCTCTGCTGCAGCAAGCATTTGCTGGCGAATTTCATCGGCAACATTTTTGTAATTACCGGTGAGCAGCTGTCTGGCCTGTTCGATGTTCTGGCGGTACTTCCCATAGGCCACACCAGGCTGACACCAGCCCTCGCACTGATTCATGTGGTAGTTTAAACAGGGGCGATCTTTGCCGATATCCTGCGGGAACTGTCGGCTGCAATTCGGCAGCTTAAGCGTCTGCCGCAGTGCCTCCAGGATGCTCATGGTCACTCCCCTGCTGCCGTAAGGTCCAAAATACTGGGCTCCATCGTCGCTGAGCTTGCTGACAACGCTGATGCGGGGGTACGCCTCCCGCAGGTCAAGCCGTAGATAAGGATACCCCTTGTCGTCTTTCAACAGGATGTTGAACTTGGGCATATACCGCTTAATCAGCGAGCATTCCAGCACCAGCGCTTCAAACTCGCTGGCGGCGATAATCACATCGAAATGGTCAATTTTGCTGACCATTAGCCGGGTTTTCGGCGTGTGGGACGCGGTATTTTGGAAATACTGGCTGACCCGGTTCTTCAATTTTTTAGCCTTGCCCACATAAATGACCTTATCGGTCTTGTCGCGCATGATATACACACCGGGGGCAAGGGGCAGGCTGAGCGCCTTATCCTTTAATTCGTCAAAGGTCATAACAATCACCAAAAAACCGCCTCAATGCAAAGCACTGAGGCGGAATTTCAACATTTGGTCAGTATACGTCCCGCTGCAGCAGCGCTTCCAGAGCGTTGACAGCTGCATCCTCATCGGAGCCGGAGGCAATCAGAGTAATGTTGGCACCGGTCACAATGCCCAACGACATGATACCCAACAGACTCTTAGCATTCATCTTACGATTATCAGACTCCAACCAGATGCTACACTCGAACTCGTTAGCCTTCTGGACGAAGTATGTAGCCTGACGATTATGCAGTCCGGATTCGCAACGGACTTCAACTTCCTTATTGATCATTTTCCAACACTCCTTATCTACCCCATACCATTTTCGGTTCAAGGTATTTACCATATAATAACCATAATCGAGCAAAATGTCAATAAAGATTATGAATTTTCAAAATAATACAAATCGTCAGTCGAACTCGGCAATGGTAACGCCGTCTTCTCCCTCGCCATACTGTCCCAGGCGGAATTTTTTAACATATTTATTCTTTTTCAGCGCTTGATGAACGGCAGCACGGACGGCTCCGGTTCCCTTACCGTGGATAATGCGGACGGATTTTAGGTTGGAACGCATGGCTTCGTCCAGATACCGATCCATGACACAAACCGCCTCGATGGTATCCATGCCCCGCAGGTCAATTTCCGATGCCAGTGCGGTCAGCTTCATTTCCCGACCGGAGTGGGCAGGACGAACACGTTTTTCCTTGTAGGGATTATCCTGCTCCAGCAGGTAAATTTCTTCCTTTTTCGCATTCATTTTAAGAATTCCAGCTTGCAGCTGGTAGGTTCCGTCTTTGTTGATTGCGATGACGCTGGCCTTAGTGCCCAGCTTCAACAGCTCAACTGTATCGCCCACCAAAATCTCTCTGGTAGGCTCCGGACGCGCTCTCTGGGGCTGTTCGGCACGAATTCGACTCTGGGCTTCGTTCAAATTACGCCGCAGCTCGGCCTGACGCTGGTTCACGTTGCTTGCATCGGCAGATTCGCTGAGTTGCTTTTTGATTGCTTTAATTTCCTCGGCGGCGGCATTGGCGGTACGGCGGGCATCTTCAATAATCTCCTGTGCCTCCCGGCGAGCCACCTCCATGGCCTTTTCCTTTTCCCGGCGCAGCTGAGCCTGGTATTCCTCGTTTTGCTCTTTGATTTTCCTGGTTTGCGCACGCAGTCGTTCCGCTTCCAGCCGGGCGGCTTCCATCTGCTGACGCTGCTGCTCCAACTGAGACAGAACGTCCTCAAAGTCCTTGTCGCTCTTGCCTACCAAATCGTCGGCTTCTTTCAGAATCTCCTCAGAAAGTCCCAGCTTTCGGGAAATGGCGAATGCATTGGACTTGCCAGGGATTCCGATGAGCAGTCGGTAAGTCGGACGCAAAGTCTCCACGTCAAATTCGCAGGAGGCATTGATAACACCTTCCGTGCGCATTGCATAGAGCTTCAGCTCTGCATAGTGGGTGGTTGCCACCACACAGCTGCCCATTTTCCGGCAAAATTCGATGATGGCCATAGCCAGTGCCGCACCCTCAGCAGGGTCTGTACCGGCTCCTAATTCATCAAAGAGAACCAGCGTCCGATCATCGCATTGTGCCACAACGTCAACAATGGTCTTCATATGACTGGAGAAGGTGGACAGGCTCTGGGCAATGGACTGCTCGTCGCCGATATCTGCCAAAATGGCATGAAAGGTGGAAAGCTGGCTGCCATCCCCTGCTGGCACATGCAGACCGCACTCCGCCATAAGCGTAAGCAGACCAACAGTTTTCAGCGTGACAGTTTTACCGCCGGTATTGGGACCAGTGATAATCATAGTATCAAAATCCGTACCCAGGCGCAGGGAAATGGGCACCACTTTTTTTGTATCAATCAGCGGATGACGGGCGTTACGTAGCTCTACCCTGCCCTGGTCGTTCATAATCGGCGCCCAGGCGTTCATCTGGTAGCCCAGTTTCGCCTTGGCAAAAATCACATCCAGGCGCACAAGGATATCGAAATCCAGCTCAATATCGCCACGGTGCCCTGCAGCTTCCGCAGACAGTTCTGCCAAAATACGCTCAATTTCTTTCTTTTCTTTCAGTTCCAGTTCCCGAAGCGCATTGTTGGCATTCACCGCAGACATGGGCTCCACAAAAAATGTACCGCCCGAGGCAGATACATCGTGAACCAGACCTGGCACATCGTTGCGGCACTCGGACTTGACCGGCACCACATAGCGACCCTGGCGGATGGTGATGATGGGCTCACGCAGGAACTTGCTGTAAGCCGGAGAGGAGATGATTCTCTGCAGACTGTCCCGAATTTTTGCAGCCTGTACCCGCTTGTGGCGCCGAATATCGGAAAGCTCCGTAGAGGCGTTGTCAGCAATCTCTTCTTCAGACAAAATGGCTCCGAAAATTTTATCTTCCAGATATTTATTGGGAGACAGTGCATCAAAAAGGTTGCTCAGTACCGTCCGCTGTTCATTTTCTGACACATAGCTCTTAACACTCCGGGCGGAGCGCAAGACACCGGCGATGCGCAGCAGCTCCACAGGCTGAAGGCTGCCTCCCATGTCTGCCCGCTCCAAGGAAGCCGATACGTTTTGCACATCCGCAAAACTGGGGTTTCCTTTCTTGGTGCATAACTCGGAAGCGGCGGTGGTTTCCGCCAGCAGCGCCTGCACATCCTCCAGGTCGGTAATAGGGCGCAGCTGCATACAACGAGCCTTGCCCTCAGTACTGCCGGCACAGGCGGTCAGACGCTCCAGAACCTGATCCAGCTCCAGTTTATATAACGATTTTTCGTATAAATCAGACATAGTATCTCCTAAATAAGTAGGGATTTGTAAAAATCCAACGAAGAAAAGCCACGTTCTAATTGTGTACTCAGGTAAGCTTCCGTCAAAGCGGACAGCTGTTCCAAGCTCTGCATGCCGATGGAAAACGCAAAAAGCTTTTTAGAATCGCAATATACGATGTAGCGCAGGCAATCCAGCAACCCGGGGGTTATCGGTATGCGCAGACCAGTCGCCAGCGTCATGCAATTCCTGCAAAGCAACGCACCGCCGGACAAGTCAAAGAACACCGGCTCCTGGCTTCCGCATTGATGACAGCCATATAAATCCGGAGTGTAGCCGGCGATGCAGGCAACACGCAGCTCATACACGGCTTTCACCTGCTCCAGAGGTAGCTCCAGCTTGCTCAGTGCAAACAGGCAATTCAGCAATAAGGACTGAAGTTCCGGATTGGGTAAATCCTCCTGAGAAATAACCTCCGCCGTTTGAGCAAAATAGGTGCCCAGGGATAGCTTCACCAAATCCCAACGCAAGGGGCTAAATAACTCAAGGGAGTGCGCCTCATTGATGGTATAGCTTCCACGGTATTCAAACAGCGTAAACTCGCCATAGGCCAGCAGCTGACAGGGTGCACTTAAGGGGCTGTTTTTCCGTCGCAAACCGCGGGCCTTGGCGGTAAGCTTTCCATTTTCATTTGTCAGCAGGGTCAGCAGGGCATCCCGGTCATTGTAATCCGTTACCCGCAGCACCAGCGCCTTGACTGTCAGGTACATGACGGCCCTCCGATAGTTGTGCTTTGTACATCATATAAAATTCCGGCGCACCTGTTTCCAAAAACAGCTGCCAGCAGTCCTTCGCATCCATCTGCATCCCTCCGAGGATAGGGTTTG
Source organism: Faecousia sp. (assembly GCA_045119455.1). GTDB lineage: Bacteria > Bacillota > Clostridia > Oscillospirales > Oscillospiraceae > Faecousia. The sequence continues at coordinate 1,128 of JBGVDR010000031.1, read as the reverse complement.
CAGAGGATAGAGGTTTTACAAATGGGAATTATTCCTTATAACCGAAATTGCGGACCAGGAAATCGCTGTCTCGCCAATTCTCCTTCACTTTCACCCAAGTGGTCAGGTAGACCTTGGTGCCCATGAACTTCTCGCAGTCCGTTCGAGCCATGGAGGAAATCTTCTTTAGCATGGCGCCCTGCTTGCCGATAATAATGCCCTTATGGCTGGCACGCTCGCAGAAAATAGTGGCATCGATGTCGATGATTCCATTGTCCCGTTCGGAGAAAGTGGTGATTTCCACCGCCGTTCCGTGGGGAATCTCCTTGTCCAGACACCACAGCAGCTTTTCACGGATGATTTCCGCCATGACCTGCCTCTCGGGCTGATCGGTAGTGATGTCCTCCGGGAACAGGAAGGGGCTCTCGATGGCATACTTCTTGCAAATATCCAACAGAGATTCCACCCCGTCGCCGGTTTTGGCAGAGATGGGAATGATGGCATCGAACTTCGCTGCCCGGGAATAAACGTCGATAACCTCCAGCAGCTTGTCCTTCTCCACGGTGTCAATCTTATTGATAGCCAGAACAGCGGGACAACGGCTGGACTGGATTTTCTCAATCAGGCCCTCCTCCTGAGGGCCGATGGAAGCAATGGGTTCCACCACCAGAATGGTCAAATCCACATCGGCGATAGACTCCCGGGCCACATTGACCATGTAGTCACCCAGTTTGGTACGGGCCCGGTGGTAGCCGGGGGTATCCACGAACACAAACTGGGTATCCTCCCGGGTGACGATGCCGCAGATGCGGTTCCGGGTGGTCTGAGGCTTGTTGGAAACGATGGCGATTTTCTCGCCAACGAGATAGTTGGTCAGCGTGGACTTGCCCACATTGGGCCGTCCGGCAATGGTGATCATAGCAGTTTTGGTAGCCATGTTATTCTCCTTTGTTTATATACTTTCCAACGAAAGCTTTGATTTTAGCGATCAGCTTTTGAAACCAGTTCTTATCCAGGCTTTCTACATAGCTGATACCGGTGCCGGGAATGCTGACGGTAGCCGAGGTCTTCCCTTTGGCGCTGCGGCTGATACGAAAACCTTTGACACCAATGCTGAAGCTAACACCGGATTTGCTGAAATTGATACGA
>JBGVDR010000030.1:0-32157 GCA_045119455.1 Faecousia sp. | reverse complement strand
GAATAATTTGTCTAGCAAATATTACTCAAGAATTTTCGTTGGCTTAAAATTCGATTCAAATCGATATCTTAAACAATCCATAAATTGTCCAAGGTGTTCATTTCGTCTTTGCGTTATTCAATTTACAAGGTACAGCCGCTCGCCGTAGCGAACTTTGACATAATACCACAGGGTTTTGCATTTGTCAAGCATTATTTTCAATTTCTGAAAATTTCTTAACGGAGCACAGCGCCCGTAGCAAGTGAGATTATATGTCAGGCTCCACAAAAAGTCAAGCACAAATTTTACGTTTTGACAAAAATTTTTGGGGCTCCTTTCGGAGCCCCTTTATTTGCTTATTCAATATCTATAATCAGACCGTAACCGCCATCATTGCGCTTATAAACCACAGCAAAGGCCCCATCGGAATCTGCATCCCGGAATGCGAAGAAACTATGCTCCAACAGATTCATCTGCAGCACGGCCTCTTCCCTACTCATGGGCTGCATGTGGAATTTCTTAATACGGACAATACTCAAGTCCTCTTCTGTCTCCTCGGGAGCAAAGGAGGTTTCCTCGACTGTGCGGGTAAAAGCATCCTGCCGCAGGCGGCGGGCCAGGCGGGTCTTATTTTTACGAATCTGACCTTCGATTGTGCCCACAGCAGCATCGATGGATGCAAACATATCAGAAGTACTCTCACTGGCGCGGAACCAGGTGCCTGCGCCGTGAACGGTCAGCTCCACCTTGTTCCGATTCTTCTCCACAGAGAAGACGATAAGTGCCTCCGCATTATCCTCGAAATAGCGGGCCAATTTCATTACCTTTTTCTCGGCATAGGTAGGGACATTGCCCGGCAGCTTGACTTTTTTCTCACTGTACTGAAACTTCATATGCGGCAGCTCCTTTCGTTTTGCCGGTCCTCCGGCTTACTTTAACTATACCACGATTTTGTGCCGCCGACAAGGGTTAACCCTCATCTTCTTCATCTAAAAGTTCCATCATCGCAAGATTGTAAACATCCTCTGCCTTCTTCTCCATCAGCTGACTCAAGCGTGTGGCCTGGCGCTGATCCGGAGCCATCAGTTCCATGGTCATCAGATTACCCTTCTCATCGTCCAGCCACAACACCACGCTGAAATCCCCATTTTCCCGAGTCCGAACCTCGGTGCGGACAAAGCTGCTCCGGCGAATTTGCCTATTAAATTTGGCTACCGCATTTTCCGCCCGCTGCTTCACTGTAAAAGCAATGGTATCTGCGGTAACCTGCCCATCCTGGCGGCCCTTATCCGTGATTTCAAAACGCTCCTGTTCCAGCTCCCGCAGATGCCCGGAGTGAACCATTTCCGGCACCGCTGTGCACACATCAAAATAACTCAGGCAATCATCCTGGTAGCTGACCTCATAAATCTCCTGCATGGTCATAGGATAGCTTGAACGGGCCATAACATAAAGTATCAGCACCTTCACATCCATCATATCATGGATAAATCCCAGTCTTTGCATAATCACTCACCTCTGTTTTCATTATACAGCACAATGCAGAAAAATCAAGCACCGCAACGGACTCCCGGGCATAATCTGGCGTGAAAGGGGGATTAAAAATGGAACAACGAATTTTCTATACCGGCGGCAGTTCCAGTGCCGTTGCCTTCGCCGCCCGGGAACTCGAGTTGCGTGGCATCGTATTTTCCGACAAACCCGGACCGGAGGTCACACACCTGCTTCTCAACGTCCCCTGCCGGGAGGATGTTTCGCAGGTGCTTAGCACCCTGGCAGACGGCACCACCATCTTCGGCGGAATGCTTCACGGACAGGAATTTGCACGATTTCGAAGTGTCGATTTGCTCACCGACCCCATGTACTTAGCGCAAAATGCCCAAATCACCGCCCAATGCGCCATGACTCTGGCGGCGCAGAATCTGCCCATCACTTGGGATAATTGCACTGTGCTCATCGTCGGCTGGGGACGCATCGGCAAATGCCTGGCCAGACTCCTGCGTTGCGCCGGAGCCGATGTATCGGTCGCCGCTCGAAACCCCGCCGACCGGGCCATGCTCACTGCCCTGGGGCTCACCGCCGAGGACCCGGCACGCCTGAACCAGATTTTATGTCGCTACCGACTGATTATCAACACCGTCCCAGAGCCTATTCTCTACGGCTCCCAGCTGCGCCATTGCCACCCGGACTGTCTGATGATGGAGCTAGCCTCCCGCCCCGGGATACTGTCCGAGAATGTGATGAAAGCCCCCGGACTTCCGGGAAAAATGGCACCGGAAAGCTCCGGGCGACTCATCGCCCGCACTATCATGCGTCTGTGTGCAGGAAAGGAGGGACAGCAATGAATGTAGGCTTTGCCCTATGCGGATCCTTTTGCACTTTCGCCCAGGCATTTGATGCCATGCAGACTGTTGCCAGTATCCACACCGTGATTCCAATCTTCTCTCAAAATGCCTCCTCCATCGACACCCGGTTCGGCACCGCCAAGGAGCACTTGGCCCGAGCCGCAGAAATCTGCGGTAGGCCTCCCATCCTGACCATTGACCAAGCAGAGCCCATCGGCCCAAAAGGGCTGCTGGATGCACTGGTCATCGCCCCCTGTACCGGCAACACCCTGGCAAAGCTGGCCAACGGCATAACAGACACCACCGTGACCATGGCTGCAAAAAGCCACCTGCGAAACGGGCGACCGGTGCTGATTGCCGTATCTACCAACGATGCTCTGTCCGGATCCGCCGAGAACATTGGCAAACTAATGACGAGAAGAAACATTTACTTCGTCCCCTACCGGCAGGATGCACCCCAGCAAAAGCCCACCTCTATGGTGGCGGACTTCGCAAGAATCCTCCCCGCGCTGGAAGCCGCCCTAAACTCCCACCAAGTCCAGCCCTTGATTCTGGAATCATAAATGATTGTTTAGCGAAGTAAGAAACGGCGGCGACCTGCGGTCGCCGAGCGGCCGCCCGCGGGGCCCCCACGACTCGTAATATATACAATCATTTATCGCTCCCTAACCAACAAAAAAGGAACCTCCCGGAGGAGGTTCCTTTTCATCAAGCATTTACTTCCTTGCCATTCTTGCAACCGGCAATCTTTTTGCATACGATGCCAATCAGCAGCATCAGGTATGCCGCCAGCGTAAACACGCCCACATACAGCACCAGACTCACCCAATGGGGGACCAGGGGTTGAATCTGCGAGAACACCGGGAATTCAGAGGGCACATGCCGGCTGATGTTGAACATGTTGAACGTATGGTGCTCCAACAGTCCGCCGTAATAAGCCCACTCATTAAGAATTACAGCAACTCCCAACGTAACAGCAAACACCGGTAGTGCCTTCAGGATGGTTTTGTGTTCCAGCTTGACGTAGCCTGTATACATTAAGTAAATCGCCACCGCAATCATAGAGCCATGGCAGAACATGGTCTGGACATTGACACCGATGGTTTCTGTGAACACAGTTGTCGGCAGAATCATCACAATCAGCCCTGCGAACATGGCGTAAGTCGCCAAGTATGCACACAACGAATCGTGAACCTTCCCCTTACGGAACACCACCGTCAGTGCACCCACATACATGGGTGTGGAGCAGAACTGCCAGGGGAACGAATGCCAATCAAAGTCAAAGGACACGCCGTTTTCGTATTCAAAGCTGAAATTGATGAGTTTGTAAATTTCCATCGCCATCACGGTAAAAGCCGTAATGGCAATAACTTTCCGAACTCTCTTTTCGGATCCGGAGCGCTTGTGCCACCAGCAAAGCGCAAATGCCGCCACAAAGGACAGGGCAAACCAAATCAGATGGTACGCACCGTAAGGCTGCGGCTCAGTCATACGCGCATCCAGAACACGAAGTACGTTTTGCCAAAAAGTCATGGTCAGAATCTCCTTCTCTATTTTATCATGTCATTATAGCACATATTCCTCCATTTGTCATCATTAATATTTCACAGCCTCGCAAAAAGCCCTGCCGAAGCAGGGCTTTTGACCATATCAAAGGGCTTCCGCCACATCCAGCCAGAGCCGGGCAGAAGCATCACTAGGCATCTGCCAATCCCCTCTCGGACCTATGCCCACAGAGCCGACCTTCACGCCATCGGGCTGGCAGTTGCGCTTAAATTGCTGCGTAAAGAACCGACGATAGAAGTTCTTAAGCCATTTCTTGATGGTTTCGCTGTCAAAATCGCCTTCAAATGCACGACAAGCCATGGCATAAATCTTATCCGGACCAAAGCCATACCGCAGCGCATAGAATAGGTAGAAATCATGCAGCGCATAAGGTCCCACCAAATCCTCGGTCTTCTGAGCAATCTTACCCTGAGCATCCGGAGGCAGCAGTTCGGGGCTGATGGGTGTGTCCAAAATATCCATCAGCACATCCTTCGCCACCACAAAATCCGGCAGCTCCGCCACAGTTTCAATAATCCAGCGAATCAGGGTCTTGGGCACAGAGCCGTTAACGCCGTACATGCTCATGTGGTCGCCGTTGTAGGTGCACCAGCCCAGCGCCAGCTCGCTCAAATCGCCTGTGCCCACCACGATGCCGCCCACCACACTGGCATAATCCATCAAAATCTGCGTCCGCTCCCGGGCCTGGGCATTTTCGTAGGTTGCGTTGTGCACGCTGCTGTCGTGACCGATATCCTTAAAATGCAGATTCACCGCATCCTTGATGGAAATCTCCTTGCTGGAAATGCCCAGCTTCGTCATCAGTTCCCAGGAATTATTGTAGGTGCGATCCGAGGTGCCAAAGCATGGCATGGTCACACCATAAACATCGGTCAAGGGGCGGCCCAGCTGACGCATGGCCTCAACCGCCACCAGCAAAGCCAGCGTAGAATCCAGTCCGCCGGAAATGCCAATCACCGCATTGGCACCGATGGTAGCAAGCCGCTGTTTCAAACCGGCAACCTGGATATTGAAAATCTCCAGGCAACGCTCCTCCCGGCTGACCTTATCCGAGGGCACAAACGCCAATTTGCGCAGCGGATACAAACTGCCGTCGCCACGGAGCGCCTGTTGGTTCAGATAGTTCCTCAATTCTCCGCCGCAGTGATAATACTGCCGCCGCAGCCGATCCGAGCGCACCCGACCTAGGTCACAATCCTGGACAATCATATCATCAGAAACAATCCCGGGCGCAGTTTCCTTCAGCATTCGACCGTTTTCAGCAATCAGGCAATGCCCACCAAAAACCAAATCCGAGGTGGACTCGGTGCCACCGGCGGAGCAAAAGGCATACACACAGTTCAGCGCACCGGACTGATGCTTCACCAAATCCTGCCGATATTTCCGCTTGCCCGCCAGCTCATGAGACGCCGCCAGATTCAAAATCACCTCAGCCCCACCGGTAGCCATCGCCACCGAAGCGGAGTGGGGCGCCATCAGATCCTCGCAAATCTCCACCCCGAACACGGCGCCACCCTTAACGAAGGTCTGCTTTGCCATAATTGGGGCTTCCCATTCGTCAGAAAAGTCCTGTTCCGCCTTTGTTCCGGAGGAGAACCACCGCCGCTCGTTGCCGGGAATATGGGTCTTGGGCACAATTCCGCAAAGGTTGCCGTTTTCTATCACCGCAGCACAGTTATAGAGCTTGGTGCCCATACGCACCGGTAAACCCACTACAGCAGTCAGCGCAGGATACTGCCGGGAGCATTCCAGAATTTTGTGCAACTCCTCCTTCACCGCTTTATGGAGCGCATCCTGAAAAAACAAATCCCCGCAGGTATAGCCGGTCAGCGCCAGCTCCGGGAACAGCAGAATGTCCACCTTCCCCGCATCGGCTCGGGCCATATAGTCACAAATATCCCGGGCATTCTTCTGCACATCGCCCACTTTCACCGCGGGTACCGCGCAGGCAATTCGAACATAATCCAGCATAGAGTATCCTCCTTACGTTTACATTGAATATAGTATACCACATTTCCCGGCATTTGCATAGTTGCTTTTTCGCAAAGAAACTGATAGAATGAAAAAAACAAAAGAAAAAGGACGAATGAAATGGACGCAAATAACCTAACCTTTGCTGACCTGGGACTCAGCGAGGCCATGCTGAAAGCTCTGGAAAAAAAAGGCTACGGCTGGCCCACCACCATTCAGGCCGAAGCCATCCCCCACTTTATGCAGTGGAAGGACGTGATTGCCAAAGCCCCCACCGGCACCGGCAAGACCTTCGCCTTCGGTATCCCCATGATTGAGCATATCGATGCAGAAAACGAGGCCGTTCAGGGTCTGATTCTTGCCCCCACCCGGGAGCTGGCCATTCAGATTGGCGACGAACTGCGTAGTCTGCTTACATATTATAATGGCATCCGGGTAGCCGTACTCTATGGTGGTGCCGGCATCGGCAACCAGATCAAGCAGCTGGAACGTAAGCCCCAAATCGTGGTTGCTACCCCCGGTCGGCTTATGGATCACTATAACCGTCACACCATCCGCCTGGATAAAATTCAAACTGTGGTGCTGGACGAAGCTGACCGGATGCTGGATATGGGCTTTTTTAAGGACGTGACCCGCATCATCGAAAAAATTAAGAACCGCAAAAATCTGGGTCTGTTCTCCGCAACCATCTCGCAAGAGGTCATGACTGTGAGCTGGATGTATCAGCGGGACGAGGTTGAAATCACGGTAGAACCCAAGAAGGAAGACCGCCCGGACATTGACCAGTTCAGCATGACCGTCAGCCCCCTGGAAAAGACCGAAACCACCCTGCGTCTGATTCGCACCCAGGGTTACGAACGGGTCATGATTTTCTGCAACACCAAGCATATGTGCCAGCGGCTCTCCGACGAATTCCAGCGTGCAGGTCTGGACTGTGACTGCATCCACGGCGACATCCGCCAGAGTCAGCGTGAAAAGACCATGCAGCGCTACCGGGACGGCAAGCTGGCCGTACTGGTGGCCACCGACGTGGCCTCCCGTGGCATCGACGTGGACGACGTGGACTGCGTCATCAACTTCGATGTACCCGACGAGAACGAATACTACGTCCACCGCATCGGTCGTACCGGCCGTGCCAAGCGCAAGGGCGTGGCATGGAGCATCATCGGCAACTTCCCCGAAAAAGCCAAGCTGGACGAAATCGCAAAATATTCCCTCTACTCCATTAAACCCATGGTGCTCGGTGAGGACGGCGCGCTGACAGAAGAAATCATCAAAGCTCCCACCCCACCCAAAAGGAGATTCCGTTGACCGCCGGGGAGCAGGGCTTCCTGCTGCTAAGTAGCCAGCTGGGTGACAGCAGCCGCTGTCCTCTGTCGACGGCCCAGCTTCGAACCCTGACTCAGCGGATTCGGCAAAGCCCCCGCCCAACAGAAGACCGGGATTTAACCCCCGAAGACCTCATCTCCCTGGGCTACAGCCGGGAAATGGCGGAGCGTATTGTCCTCCTGCTGGGGGATCGCCCCATTCTGGAGCATTATCTCCACCGGGCGAAACAAGCCGATTGCCATCCATTCACCCGTGTTACCCCCGGCTACCCCTCCCCTCTGCTGAATAGGCTGGGGCCCGACGCCCCGGGCTGTCTTTGGTTGAAGGGGAATCCTGAATTATTGCAAAAACCCTGTATTTCTCTGGTAGGAAGCCGAGATATCCGCCGAAATAATCTCATTTTTGCCCAAGAGGTCGGTCGACAAGCCGCTAAGCAAGGATATGTCCTTGTGTCCGGCAACGCCAGAGGTGCCGATCGTGCCGCCCAGCTCGCCTGCCTGCAAGCCGGCGGGCAAATCATCTGCGTGGTAGCCGACGAGCTGACCAAGCGCCACCCCGCCGAAAATGTGCTGTGCATCAGTGAGGATTGCTTCGATGCCCCCTTCTCCGCCCTGCGTGCTCTGAGCCGCAACCGGCTGATTCACTGCCTGTCCGACCGAGTCTTCGTCGCCCAGTGCGACAATGGTCACGGCGGCACCTGGGACGGCACCGCCCGCAATCTCAAATCCGGCTGGAGCCGTGTTTTCTGCTTTCAAGACGGCTCCGATGCCTGTTCCGAGCTGATGCAAATGGGTGCCGAGCCCATCGACTTGTGCAATTTGTATAATTTTTCTTCCCTGTCCTTGCCGGATTCGGGATTATTTGGCCAATGACGTAGAAAAAACGCCATTGGCCTCTTTTTCGTAAAATAGCAGTTGAAAAATGCACAAAAATAGTTGTATAATGTAAACTGTTTTAGCCCATAGATTTTAGGAGGAATCCCCCATGTGTGGAATTGTTGGTTACGCGGGCAGCCGTCAGGCCGCGCCCGTTTTGTTAGATGGTCTGGAAAAGCTTGAGTATCGCGGTTATGACTCCGCCGGTGTCTGCGTGCACAACGACGGCACACTGAACACTGTGAAGGCCAAGGGCCGGCTTAGCGTCCTGCGGGATCGGCTGGAGGGCGGCGACGCTCTGCCCGGCACCGTCGGCATCGGTCATACCCGTTGGGCAACCCACGGCGCTCCCTCTGATTTAAACAGCCACCCTCACCTGTCCTGGACCGGTAAGATTGCCGTAGTTCACAACGGCATCATCGAGAATGAAGCCCGGCTGCGGGAAAAGTGCCTGCGTAAGGGTGCCACCTTCCAGTCCGAAACCGACACCGAGGTAGTGTCCAATCTGATTGGCTACTACTACGAAAAGTTCGGCGACTTCGTCCAGGCCGTCCGGGAAGCGGTCATGCGTCTGGAGGGCAGCTTTGCCTTAGGCATTCTGTGCATCGACTGCCCCGACACCATGATTGCCGTGAAAAAGGACTCCCCTCTGATTTTCGGCTTCGGCGAGGGTGAAAATTTCGTTGCTTCCGACGTGCCCGCCATCTTGAAGTATACCCAGACTGTGGCATACCTGGAAGACGGTGATATGGCTGTTTTTGATGCTAACAGTGTTACTTTCTATGACTCCACCGGTGAAATCGTGGAGAAAACTCCCGAAAAAATCACCTGGGAGCTGTCCGCCGCCGAGCGTGGCGGCTACGACCACTTCATGATTAAGGAAATCTATGAGCAGCCCAAGGCTCTGCGGGATACCATCAGCCCCCGCCTGCGGGATGGTATGGTAACCCTGGAGGGCATCGACCTGTCCGCCGAATATCTGAAGGGTCTGAAAAAGATTTACCTGGTGGCCTGCGGCTCCGCCTACTACGTCTGCGTGCTGGCCAAGTACACCATCGAAAAATCCTGCCGCATCTCCTGCGAAGCCATGATGGCCTCCGAATTTCGCTACTGTGACCCGGTAGTGGATGAAGACTGCCTGGTTATCGTGGTCAGCCAGTCCGGCGAAACCGCCGACACCCTAGCCGCCCTTCGGGAGGCGAAGGCTCTGGGTGCCAAGACCCTGGCCATCGTCAATGTGGTAGGCTCCGCCATTGCCAAGGCCGCCGACCAGGTCATTTATACCTGGGCCGGTCCCGAAATCGCCGTTGCTACCACCAAGGCCTTCTCTACTCAGCTGGCAGTGGTGTACCTGCTGGCTATCCAGATGGCACAAACCCTGGGCAGGCTTTCCGAGGAAGAGTATGCCGCACTGGTTTCCGGTCTGGAGAACCTGCCCTACGATTTGGAGAAGACCCTGTCCTGCCGCTATGTGGAGCAGTGCCAGTACCTTGCAAGTCTCTGCCACGCACATCACGACGCCTTCTACATTGGTCGTAACATCGACAGCGGCATCTGCATGGAGGGCAGCCTGAAGCTGAAGGAAATCGCCTACCTGCACTCCGAGGCCTACCCCGCCGGCGAGTTGAAGCATGGTCCCATCTCTCTGATTGAGGATGGCACGCTTGTGGTCGCCCTGGCTACCCTGCCCGGTCTGTTCGACAAGACCATGGCCAACATCAAGGAAGTTAAGGCCCGTGGCGCCGATGTACTCTGCGTCACCCTGGATTCCCACGAGGAACAGGCATCCCAAATCGCAAACAACATCATTACCATTCCCGTGGTGCATCCCATGTTCCAGCCCAGCCTGAGCATCATCCCCCTGCAGCTGTTCAGCTACTATGTAGCACTGTACCGGGGCTGTGATGTGGATAAGCCCAGAAATCTGGCCAAATCCGTCACCGTTGAATAACAAAAAAGCCACCGGATAACCGGTGGCTTTTGTTATGATAGTAGCTTATTTGCAATACTCCCGATAGAAATCCAGCGCTTCTTCCGGGCTGTCGGCACAGATTGCGTAGACATCCGCTCGGGTCCCTACATAACGAAGCTCCACAAGCAAATCTCTTGCACCGCCGACCTCGAAATCAAAGATGCCGTAAATGTCCTCGTTGTCGGATTCATAGATGACGTTCCAACCGTCCTTGTTCTTGCTGCCAACCAAGCTGCCGTCCTGGGTGTAGCCCTTGATTTCGAACTCCACATCCAGCATTCTTTCATCGGAGCCGAAGTCGGAATAGCCGCCCTTCATGGTGAGTGTGGTCTGATCCACAATCTGACCGGATGCCTTGTCAACGATGTAGCAGGTCTGCCCCTCAAAGTTGAAATGGGCAAACTTCCACACAAAATGGGCGCCCTTGGAGAAATACCAAATCAGCCCGCCGGCTACCAGCGCCACAATCACCAGCGTAACAATGCCGATAATCCAAAACTTTTTCTTCATAAACGAACCTCCTTATGCAGTGACTAATCCGTTTTCTTCCAATTACAGTATACACCCCCCCCGCAAAATTGTCAACACCCTTACTTCATGTTTGTTCAAAAAGCCACCGGCATAGAACCGGTGGCTTTCTTTTACATATGCGTATGATTGCTGATATGCTCCTGGCAATAGCAATAATAGCCATTGCAACGGGAGCAGTAGCGAAACTCCAGCTCCGGATTCGATACATCCGTCCGCCCGCAGATGGTACACCGATGGGTGTATACCTCCTTCGACACAGGCTGATTCGACGCCTTCTGCGCCGGGTGGAACTGGATGGTTGTCGGCTTTGCCCGTTTTGTCGGACGTTGATGGTTCCTTCTGCGAAGGCTGGGGGGCAGCACATTGCGAATCTCCTTGCCAAAGAACAGAAAATAGTTCAACAGCGCCACAAGCGGGAACAGGCTGAAGGGGAACAATCCGTAAGAAGAGTAGTACACCACATCATAAATAACCAAGCCCAAATCCACAAGCGCAAAAATCCATGCCTTCACAGGAATCACGAACAACAGCAAAAACTGTGCGTCAGGATACATGGTAGCATAGGCCAGGAACAGGCTCAAATTCAGATGTGTTGCATCCGCCCAACCGCCAAAAGCCAGGGCAAAGACATCCATCAACAGCATACCGGTGAAATAATACAGGTTGAATCGCAGGGTGCCCCACTGCCGTTCAACGGCGGTTCCCAGGGACCAGTAGCACACCAGAGAAATCGCCGTCAACACCAGATTATTGGTGCCGTATGTCAGCGGATAGGTAAACAGCCGCCACACCTGCCCTTGCAGAATCAAACTCCGGTCAAAAGCAAGCCAGTAGTACAGCTCGTAATTCTGAGCAAAGTAGCTCATCAGGTACACCAGCCCGGCTCCCAGGCAAACAAACAGCATCAAATTGGGAACGCCCACATTCCGATGCCGGAAACAAAAACGCTCAAAGCGGTTTCGAAGTTTTTTCAATCCGTTCATCTCCTCAAATTACTGCTGACTATTTTAACAGCAAATCCTCAAAATGTCCATATCAGATTTGTAAACATTTTTCACAAGAAAAAGTCGAAAAAAGTCTTGACTTTTCAAAGAAAATCAGTACAATATATAAGGAAATTGCATACAGCCTTATCAAGAGCGGTGGAGGGATCGGCCCGATGAAACCCGGCAACCTGTTTTTACAAGGTGCCAAATCCGACGGCAACGAAAGATGAGGATTCGATACGCGCACACGTCGAATGCCTCGATGTGTGCATTTTTAGTTTTACGAAGAAAAAAAGAAAGGAATCATCATGGAAAAAAGACTCTTTACCTCCGAATGTGTAACCAACGGTCACCCCGACAAGGTTGCCGACTCCATCTCCGATGCCATCCTGGATGCCTGCCTGGCCCAGGATCCCGGCTCCCGTGTGGCCTGCGAAACCATGGTCACCACCGACTTCTGCCTGATTTGCGGCGAAATCACCACCAAGGCCGTGGTGGACTACCCTGCCATCGCTCGGGAAGCCATCCGCAAAATTGGCTATGTTTACCCCGGCGACGGCTTCGATGCCGACAGCGTGGAGATTCAGTGCCGCATCCATACCCAGTCTGCTGACATCGCCCTTGGTACCAACGACGAGGTTGGCGGTGCCGGCGACCAGGGCATGATGTTCGGCGGCGCCTGCACCCAGACCCCTGAGCTGATGCCTCTGCCTGTTGCCCTGGCCAGAGCCCTGTGCAATCGGCTGACCGACTGCATCCACTCCAACGACCTGCTCCGCGCCGACGGCAAGACCCAGGTCAGCGTGGAATATGCTGAGGACGGCTCCGTTGTAGGCATCGATACAGTGGTTGTGTCCGTCATGCACAGTGCGGATTTCGAGATTAACGAACTGCGCCGCTACATCCGAGAGGGTGTTATTGCCCCCGTCCTGGCTAACTACGGCTTTGATATTGCCAACGTACCCAACATTCACATCAACCCCACCGGCAGCTTCGTCATTGGCGGCCCCAACGGCGATACCGGTCTGACCGGTCGCAAGATTATCGTGGATACCTACGGCGGCTACTTCTCCCACGGCGGCGGTGCCTTCTCCGGCAAGGACCCCACCAAGGTGGACCGCTCCGCGGCTTACATGGCCCGTTACATGGCCAAGAATCTGGTTGCCGCCGGTCTTGCTACTCAGGTTCAGGTTCAGCTTGCCTACGCAATCGGCGTGGCACAACCTGTTTCCGTCCGGGTGGACAGCTACGGCACCGGCTTGATTTCCGACGAGAAGATGACCGAGCTGCTCCGTGCAACCTGCGATCTGACCCCCGCCGGCATCATCCGTAAGCTGGATTTGCGCCGTCCCATCTATGCCCCTACCGCCGCCATGGGCCACTTTGGTGTTGCCGGCCGTCCCTGGGAGGCCACCGACCTGGCCGCTCAGCTCAAGGAGCTGGCTCACATCTAAATAGCAAAACCTGCGTGATACACATGGTACCACGCAGGTTTCTTTTTTAGTCCGCATCAAAGATTTCCTGAAGAATTCGGCGATTCTCCTCGAAATCGATGTTGTACTCAAACCAGTTTTTCAGGCCCGGGCGCACCTTGACGTCGCCGCCGATAAAGGTCCCCTCCGCCGGAATCTGCTGATTCTTAAATTCACAGGTTCCCAACATAGGGAACAGCTCCATCGCCAGAGGAACAATCTTCTCCTTGGGGATGTTGGTGGTAATCATAGGCAGGACTGCCTCCAGCATGTCCAGCATTTCCTCCACCGTAAGGCTCTTGTACCGCTCCACCAGACTCAACAGCACCTTCCGCTGGCGACCGGCTCGGCGATAATCCGTATCGATTTTCCGAATCCGGGAGTAGCACAGTGCTTCCTTGCCCGTAAGTCGCTGCATGCCGGGCTCCACGCTCAAACCATACTCGTTGTTCATGAAGTCGGCTTCCTTCTGGGTCAGCTTGATGTCCACACCGCCCAGATAATCAATAATCTGCTCAAATTGGGAGAAATCCACGGATATCGCTCCGTCTACCTCCACTCCAAAGTTCACGTTCAGCGTCTTGCTCAGCAGGGACATACCGCCATACTGGAACGCATGGCACAGCTTGTGGGGCTTGTAGCCGGGAATCTGCACATAGGAATCCCGGAGGAAAGAGGTCAGCGTAATCTCCCGGGTAGTCTTATTAAAGGTCACCAGAATCATCGAGTCCGATCTGGCCCGATTCTCACCGGGGCGTCTGTCCTGACCGACCAGCAGAATATTCACAATATCGCCCATGGGTGTCGGTGGTTCCGTCACAGGTGGCTCGGTGGGTTCGGTTGTAGGCACACTGGGTTCGCTGGGCTCAGAGCTGTCCACCGAGGACTCGGGTACCGAAGGCTCCACAGGCTCCGAGGGTGCCGTGGGTGCCGTGGGTGCCGTGGTAAACTGATTCTCCAAATCGCCCAGATTCGGCATAGTCGGATCCGTTTCATCCTCCGGCGACATGGTCTGGTTTTCGTTATCGTCCTGATGCACGCTTTCGACCTGCTCCGAAGACATGGTGTACTCCGACTCGCCCACATAGTTCAGCGAATCAAACAAATTCAAAAACCGACTACCCAGAGACCAGATGCCGAGCAGACTGCTCAAAATCCGAATCACAATCAGCACATTCAGCGCAATCAGCGCCACGCCCACGCATACCACAGGCCATTTTCTTTTTTTCTTCGCCGGAGCCGCTTCCTCGGTGGGGTCCTCCGGACGTTTATCAATTCTTTCTTCTTCCATAATTCATACCTCAATATTGCACATCGCAACAATACTACTCTCTATTTTATCACATCCTCCCCCACAGTCAAGCAGGAAAACGTTACAAATCTGTTACAATTTCTCCATACCAGTTGTGGACAAACGGGTTGGAATGTGGTATATTTTAATGTAAGAAATTATGCGCGGAGGTTTGTGGAAAAATGGGTAAACTGATTGTAATTGAAGGAACCGACGGTTCCGGCAAATCCACCCAATTCCAGCGTCTAACCCAGCGGCTGTGCGATGAAGGCCGCACCTTCAAAAAGCTGGTCTTCCCCCGGTATTCCGAGCCCAGCTCCGCCCTGATTCGTATGTATCTGGGCGGTGAATTCGGCACTAACCCCAGCGACGTCAACAGCTATGCTGCCTCGGCTTTCTATGCCGTGGATCGCTTTGCTTCCTACCGGCAGGAATGGGGCAAATGGTACGAAAATGGCGGTTTGGTGCTGTCCGACCGGTACACCACCTCGAACGCTGTTCATCAAGCTTCCAAGGAGCCGGCTGAGCGCCGTTCCGAGTTCCTGCGTTGGCTCTACGAATTTGAATATGACCGGCTGGGGCTACCCTGCCCGGATTTGATTATCTACCTGGATGTGCCCACCGACTTTACAGAAAAGCTCATGCGCCGCCGGGAAGCCGACACCAACACCACCGCCGACATCCACGAGCAGGATTTATCCTACCTTGCCACCTGCCGGGAAAGCGGACGCGCCGCCGCCCAGTTCTATGGCTGGACCATGGTCAACTGCGTCAAAGACGGCGCAATGCGCTCCATCGAGGACATCCACGAGGAAATCTATGCCCATGTGGCAAAGCTGTTGGAGGAATAATTATGGTTTATGTACTGCTTGGCACCGGCTTTGAAGAAACCGAAGCCATCGCCCCCATCGACCTGCTTCGCCGAGCAGGCATCCCCACGCTGACTGTGGGTATAGAGGGAAAATTCGTCACCGGCGGTCACGGCATTACAGTTGAAGCCGATATGGAGCTGGGTCAAATGAACCTGACCGATTTGGAAATGATTGTCCTCCCCGGCGGTCTGGGCGGTGTAGCCACCGTCCGCAAAAGCCCTGCTGCGCTGGATGCCCTGCGCTTTGCCTGGGAAAACGGCAAGTTTGTTGCTGCCATCTGCGCCGGCCCCACTGTGCTGGCGGATTTGGACATCACCGCTGGGCGGAATGCCACCTGCTACCCCGGCTGCGAAAGCGGCATGGGCGATGCCATCATGGCAGAAAATGCCGCCTGCGTTACCGACGGCAAGCTGATAACCGGCACCTCTGCCGGCTGCGCCATCCCCTTTGGTCTGAAACTGATTGAAGCCCTCAAGGGTGTTCAGGAGTCCCAACGTATTGCGGAACAAATCGTAATCCGCTAAGGAGGAAAAACTATGGACGAAAAGCAATTACCCGATGAGTCCACCGGACAAATGCCCCCCCTCGAAATAGACGAGGTACAGAATCTGCCCACAGAGCAGGAAGCATCCACCCCCTCCCCGGAATCCTCCGACGCGCCCGTTGAGGAATCCCTGCTGGATGAGGATGATTTACTGTGGCTGGAAAATCTGATTTCCAATCCGGAATCCACCAATGAAATCCAGGCGGACGAATCCGCCATTGCCGCTGCCGGCTTAACCCACCCCAACGATTTAGAGCTGGAGCGTATCATCCAGGAGGCCAAGAGTGAGGACTGGGGCTTGGAAGAAGCCCAGATGGAATCCCATCTTTCTGAAGATGAGGATTTTACCTTCTTCCTTGGCGACCAGGACACCTTTAAAGACGACGAATTCCGGGACACCTTCGGCAACGATGGTGAAGCATTGGATCAGGTCTTCAACGACCCCTCCCTGCCCCCGGCCGAGGAGGACTCCCCCGCTGAGGAACTGCCCGCCGAGGCGCCCGAGGCGCCGGAAGCTGACGAAGAACCTGCCCCGGAGGAGCCCCTTGAAAAGGTCCGCCCCCGGCGTAAGGTGGTATACGGTTTGTTCGGTCTGCCTCACCTGCTGGTCACCGTCATCTGGGTGGCAATTATTGCTCTGATTGGCATCACCATCGGTCGCATGGTTTGGCTCTGCGCCTCCGACGTTTTGGCCCTGGGGCAGGATCCCATTGTCGCCACCGTTACCATCGAAGCGGATGACGATATGGACGATATTGCCGACAAGCTGAAGGATGCCGGTCTGATTCGCTACCCCGGTCTTTTCAAAATCTACGCAAAACTGACCGACGCCCACGAAAAAATCAAACCCGGCACCTATTATGTCAATCAGAACGCTGCGGGTGTTCCCAGCGATCAGCCCATCGTGTACGACTATATGTCACTGGTGTCCGTACTAACCCCCAGCAAGCCCAAGCAAAACGTTGTTTCCGGCCTGCGTATCCCAGAAGGCTACACCTGCGCCCAAATATTCCAGTTACTCGAGGATAAGGGTGTGTGTACCGTAGCGGAGCTGGAGGCCTATGTAGCCAGTATTGACCCCAACAATCCGGATACCGCACTGAATTACTGGTTCCTGGAGGGTGTTCAGTGGGGCGACCGCTACTCCCTGGAGGGCTACCTGTTCCCCAACACCTACGACTTCTACGAGAATGACAAGCCTGAGCGTGTCCTGGGCAAGATGCTCTCCGCCTTTAATGCCAACTTCACCGACCGCATGAAAGAGTTGCTGGATAAGCTCAACGACCGCATGGTTAAAGAAATGATGGACAAGGGCTACTCCCGTGCCGAAGCGGAAAAGCGGAAGTACACCATCCGGGAAGTGGTCATCATCGCCTCCCTGATTGAGAAGGAATCCGCCAACAATCTGGAAAGCTTCCGTGTTTCCTCGGTTATCTACAACCGTCTGACCAACCCGAACGCTTACCCCAAGCTGGAAATCGACGCTACTGTCATTTACGCACTGGGTGGCAAAACGGACTTAACTGCTGAGGACCTACGCATCGACCACCCCTTCAACACCTATATGTACGAGGGTCTGCCTCCCGGAGCAATCTGCAGCCCCAGCCAGAACTCTCTGGCCGCCGCTCTGAACCCCGAGGTGACCGAGGTGGATTACTACTTCTATGTGCTCAACCCCTTCACCGGCAAGCACTACTTCTCCGAGACCCGCAGACAGCACGAGGCCGCTATTGAAGCCATCAAGAACGGCAAGAACCCCGAAAAAGAAGAGGACGAATAAAAATGAATAAGCTGGAATTACTGAGCCCCGCCGGGGACATGGAACGGCTGAAAATGGCTGTTCTGTACGGTGCGGATGCGGTGTATCTGGCTGGAACGGACTTTGGAATGCGCGCCTTCGCCGGGAATTTCTCGGCGGAGGCGCTTCCAAAGGCGGTGGAATTTGCCCACAGCCACGGCGTCAAGGTCCATGTCACCGTCAACACCATGCCCCGCAATGACGAAATCTGTGCCCTGCCCGCCTATCTGGAGCAGCTGGACAATGCGGGTGTGGATGCGCTGATTGTAGCCGACCTGGGCGCCTTCACTCTGGCAGGCAAATACGCCCCCCGTTGCCAGCGTCATATCTCCACACAGCAGTCCATCGCCAACTACGAGTGTGCAACTGCATGGTACGATTTGGGCGCTAAAAGAGTGGTTTTGGCGCGAGAATTGAGCATTTCTGAGATCAGTTGCATCCGCGAAAAAACACCGAAAGAGTTGGAAATTGAAACTTTCGGTCACGGCGCCATGTGCGTCAGCTACTCCGGGCGATGCCTCTTGAGCAATTACATGACCGGACGGGATTCCAACCGGGGTGCCTGCGCCCAGCCCTGCCGGTACCAGTACGCCCTGATGGAAGAAAAGCGTCCCGGGGAGTATTTTCCCGTTTTTGAGGACGAAAAAGGCACCTACATTCTCAATTCCCGGGATATGTGCACCATTGACCATCTGAAAGAACTGATGGATGCTGGCATTGACTGCATCAAGATTGAAGGTCGCGCCAAATCCGCCTACTACGCAGCAATTGTCACGGGCGCTTACCGCCACTGCATCGACGATATCGCAGCCGGTCGAACTGTCGATACAATCTGGCGAAATGAGGTGGATCATGTCAGCCATCGCATCTATTCTACGGGTTTCTACTTCGGTCAGCCCGGTCAGTACACCGAGCATTCCCGCTACATTCGGGAATGGCAGGTGGTCGCCATCGTGGAAAGCTGCGACGAAAACGGACTTGCCCTTTGCAGCCTGCGGAACAAGTTCTCAGCCGGCGACGAGCTGGAATTGGTTGGACCGGATGTGCGTCCCTTCTCCATGATTGCCGAAACCATGACCGATTGCGACGGCATCCCCTTAACCGAGCCTCGCACGCCTCAGATGAGATTCTACCTCCAGTTGCCCCAGCAGGTTCCCGCCTACTCCATCCTGCGCCGCAGCGTAGACCTTTCCGCTAAATAAAAAAAGTACCTGTTACATTTTTGTAACAGGTACTTTTTTATGCCTACCGCCGATTATCAATCAGCAATTGCAGTCGATCCAGGGTTTGATTGTCCACCTCCGGACGGGACAGCAGGGCACGGAACAGCCCCTCCAGTTCCGGCTTGTTACGGTGGCTGAAAATTGTCGAAGCGAAATACTCTTCACGGGACATTGTAGGAACAAAGGTGCGTCCATAGGTCTTGCTGCAACGCACAAAACCAGCTTCACGAATCGCCCCTTTTTGCAACAGCCCATTCAGCAGAATATGGATAGAACTATCCTTCCAGCCCTTTTCCGAATCATCGGTCAGCAAGTCAGACCGAGACAAAGGAACTTGCTTATTCCAAAGAACATCCATAATTTCCAATTCGCTTTTTGTTAGTTCCACGGCAATCCCTCCCAATTGCTACTTATTATAGCACTCATGGCAGGAATTGTCAATTGTTTGGAAGACAATTTCCAAACATTTTTTCTTATTTTTTTCAAATTTCGCAGGTATTCCCGGTAACCCTATACTATTCAGCAGTTTTCAAATGGAATGTTTTACTAATAGTATAAATTAATAATTATTTCCATAATTTCCATGCGAAATTGTTTCATTTTTCCATAATTTCCACGCGAAATTGTTTCATTTTTCCATTTTCCGCAAATGGTAAAATCAATTTTCCGGTGCAGGCTTGTAATCCAATGTGGCAACAAGCGTAATTTCTCCGCCCCGACTATGGCGATAAACCGTAATAGTCACCCGGTCGCCGCCGTCAAAGTGTCGCAAAGCACGGGTCAAATCATTCATGTTTTTCACCGGATAACCGCCCACACCAACAATTATATCCTGTGCCAGCACACCTGCCGCCTCTGCGCTTCCGCCGGCGGTGACCTCATGAACCAGAACGCCCATGGGCAGACCGTACAGCTCCGCAGCCGACGGATCTACGTCAGACACCATAACCCCCAGATAACCGCCGGTGACATAGCCGTATTTCACCAAATCATCAATCAAATCAATCACATCATCGATGGGAATGGCAAAACCGATGCCCTCAATGGTTGCGCCGGAGGAAGATGTGCCGGAATACTTGGCAGTTGTGATGCCGATCACCTGACCCTTCATGTTGAACAGAGGACCTCCGGAGTTACCGGAATTGATGGCAGCGTCGATTTGAATCATGTTCATCAAACTTCCCTCGGACGTGATGGTTCGATTCAACGAACTCACATACCCCACCGTCAGCGAATGGGACAGTTCGCCCAACACATTTCCCACCGCCGCCACCTGGTCGCCCACAATCAGCGCATCGGAACTTCCGATTGTCGCAGCAGGCAAGATACCGGCCTCCATTTTCAGCACCGCAATATCATTGGACTGATCACCGCCCACAAGTCTGGCAGCATATTCCGTGCCATCTGCGGAAATCACCGTCATAGTCTGACCTCCGTCCACCACATGGTAGTTGGTCACCACATAGCCTTCCCTGTTCAGCACAAAACCTGAGCCGCTGGAAATGCCGGCAGCTGTGCGGGCCTGGATTGCCACCACACTCTGTTCATTTTGAGCAAAGACCTGGGCAGGAGTCAGCGATCCATCCGGGGTTTGATTGGGGGTTCCGGAGTTGGATTGCCCCGGCTCCCGATTCGAAAGATTGGTAAGCTTATCCTCCAGCCGCTGGATTTGCTGTTTATAGGAAAGCTCCATGATTTCTATTTTGTCCGACCAAAATCGATTCATTTTTGAAGCTGTCACCAAACACCCACCGGCAATCAGAGATACCGTCAACGCTCCGCCCACAGCCCAGGCAGCCGCCTTCCGGGCAACTCGAGCGCCCAAGTTGGGCTTGCTGGATTTCATTTTCTCAGAATCAGGGCTTATATTTTCCATATCATCCCTCCTGTTTATGTATGCTACTAATATAGCATATTTATGCGAATAATCCAGATATATTTCAAAAATTTATAAAGAATCGCGGCAGCCGAAGCCGCCGCGAGACCATTTACTTCTTGCGGAAGGATTTGCAATCAGTGCACTGGTTCTCGGTGGGGTTTGCTTCGTGGGTACCCACCATGATGCGGTCCAGGGAGCAGTAGTTCTCAGTGTCGCAGTGGTAGGCGCACTGCTGAACGGTGCACTCGATGCACTTATTAGCATTGCAATTCATAATTGTTTCCTCCTTTGTTTTTGGATTCGGGATTAGTATGGGCGGATTTTTCTTTTTCATGCGTTGCATTTTTGAAAATTTTGTGGTATTTTGTTAAGGCAAGTGATTGTTTATCCTATACACCAAAGGAGATTCAAAATATGGCTAAGATTTCCCCCTCCATTCTGTCTGCGGATTTTGCGAATCTGGAGCGTGACATTCACGATATTGAGAAAAACGGTGCCGACTGGGTACATGTGGACGTGATGGACGGTATTTTTGTTCCCAACATTTCCATCGGCATCCCCGTGGTTAAGGCGCTGCGCCCGGTCACGGACCTCCCCTTGGATGTACATCTGATGATTGATCGGCCCATCCGCTATGTGGAGGAATTCGTCAAGGCCGGTGCAGACTATCTGACCATTCATATTGAGGCCGATCAACCCCAGAACACTCTGGCGGCACTGGACAAGATTCACGAGCTGGGCTGCAAGGCCGGCATCGTGCTCAAGCCCAAGACTCCCGCCGAGGCTGCCATTCCCTATCTGGAGAAGTGCGACATCATTCTGGTTATGACCGTGGAGCCGGGCTTCGGCGGTCAAAAATTCATGGCCGACCAGATGGACAAGGTTCGCCAGCTTCGGGAATGGATGGATGACATTAACCCCGACTGCCATATCGAAGTGGACGGCGGCGTGGACGAAAACACCTGCGGTGTCTGCAAGGAAAATGGTGCCGATGTGCTGGTAGCAGGCTCTGCCTACTTCAAGGCCACCGACCGGACCGACTTCGTCAAGAAAATTCAGTGCTGAATTGGTCTGTACCCAGCCTTATATTCGTTAATTTATCTCTGCAACCTTATTGATTCTATTTGTACAAGATGCTATTATGAGAATTTTGTTTGTTTCGCTCAGCATAAGCATCCTCTTATACGGATTGTTTGTTTTAATGCTGGCAATACTCGGCTTAAACCCCAAAAATCGCATCCATGTCCGTGGTGTATTGGCAAGCTGTTACCACTATAAAAATGTCCGGGTCAAAAGCTTTTTGGTGATAAAGAACATGGTCGACTTTACCTACATATACGAGGTCAACGGAAAGCCATACAGGTTCAAAGCGAATAAAAACATTCATTCCCGAAAGGTGTTCAAACGTGCAACTATCGTTTATTTGCGCGGTTTTCCTCGTGTTGCATACCTTGAACGTTTTACCGGGGCGAATGAATGGCTTTTGGGTTCTTTTCTCTTAATTATAGGCGGTATGTTCACCTATGTTGCCTTTACATCACCCATTTACTAAAGTAAAACTTATTCATGCTCTCGGGAGGGTCAATGACCCTCCCTACTTTTTTCGTCAATGGGAATTGACATTCCAAGCGTTAGAATGTATAATATATGCGGAATTCTAGGGCGGAATACCGCCCGTTGAAAGAAAGGAAAATTGCCATGATTTATAGTGCAGAAGTACAGCATATGTGCTCCGTGGCCAAGGGCGCCTATCACGGCCCCGCTCCCATCCCCGAAGAGGGCAAGTGGGTGCAGGTCAAGGAAATTAAGGATGTCAGTGGTTTCACCCACGGCATCGGCTGGTGCGCTCCTCAGCAGGGCTGCTGCAAGCTGACCCTGAATGTCAAGGAGGGCATCATCGAGGAGGCTCTGGTCGAGACTCTGGGCTGCTCCGGCATGACCCACTCCGCCGCTATGGCTTCCGAAATCCTGATCGGCAAGACCCTGCTGGAGGCTCTGAACACCGACCTGGTGTGCGACGCCATCAACACCGCCATGCGTGAGCTGTTCCTGCAGATCGTTTACGGCCGCAGCCAGTCCGCTTTCTCTGAGGATGGTCTGGCCGTTGGCGCCTCCCTGGAGGACCTGGGTAAGGGTCTGCGTAGCCAGGTCGGCACCATGTTCGCCACCAAGGTCAAGGGCCCCCGTTACCTGGAGATGGCCGAGGGCTATGTCAC
Organism: Faecousia sp.; assembly: GCA_045119455.1. Taxonomy (GTDB): domain Bacteria; phylum Bacillota; class Clostridia; order Oscillospirales; family Oscillospiraceae; genus Faecousia. The sequence goes on along the minus strand of JBGVDR010000030.1, from coordinate 9,308 downwards.
TCGCATCGCTCTGGACGAGGATGACCTGATCACCGGCTACGAGTTCATCAACCTGGGTAAGATGATGGACTTCATCAAGAAGGGTGACGATGCCAACGAGGCACTGAAGAAGGCTAAGGGCTCCTACGGCCGCTTCGCCGACGCTGCCAAGTACATCGACCCCCGTCACGAATAAGAGGAGGACGCTACTATGGCTCTGTTTGAAGGTTACGAGAGAAAAATCGACAAGATCAACGGCGTCCTGGCTCAGTATGGCCTGGAGAGCGTTGAGGCTTGCCGTGAGCTGTGCAAGAACGCCGGCTTTGATCCCTATGAGATTGTTAAGGGCATTCAGCCCATCGCTTTTGAGGACGCCGCCTGGTCCTACTGTGTTGGCGCCGCTATCGCTCTGAAGAAGGGCGTTAAGAACGCTGCTGAGGCCGCTGAGGCCATCGGCATCGGCCTGCAGGCCTTCTGCATCCCCGGCTCCGTTGCCGAGGACCGCAAGGTCGGTCTGGGCCACGGCAACCTGGGCGCCATGCTGCTGCGTGACGAGACCAAGTGCTTCGCCTTCCTGGCCGGCCACGAGTCCTTCGCCGCTGCCGAGGGCGCTATCGGTATCGCCCGCTCCGCCAACAAGGCCCGTAAGGAGCCCCTGCGGGTTATCCTGAACGGTCTGGGCAAGGACGCTGCTCAGATTATCAGCCGCATCAACGGCTTCACCTATGTGCAGACCAAGTTTGACTACTACACCGGTGAGCTGGAGATTGTAAACCGCATCGCATACTCCAAGGGCGAGCGCGCTGCCGTTAACTGCTACGGCTGTGACGATGTCCGTGAGGGCGTGGCTGTTATGCGCTACGAGGGTGTTGACGTTTCCATCACCGGCAACTCCACCAACCCCACCCGCTTCCAGCATCCTGTTGCCGGCACTTACAAGAAGGAGTGCATGGAGCAGGGCAAGAAGTACTTCTCCGTCGCTTCCGGCGGCGGCACCGGCCGTACCCTGCACCCCGACAACATGGCCGCTGGTCCTGCTTCCTACGGCATGACCGACACCATGGGTCGTATGCACGGCGATGCTCAGTTCGCTGGTTCCTCCTCCGTCCCCGCCCACGTTGAGATGATGGGCTTCCTGGGCGCAGGTAACAACCCCATGGTCGGTATGACCGTTTCCGTGGCTGTTGCCGTTGAGGAATCTCTGAAGTAAGAGGGTAAAACCCCTGTTTTTGAACTAAAAAAGTTCAAACCGCACACATCATAGCAAAACAATCCGGGAAGCACATCGTTTCGGGGAAAATCCCACATGATGTGCATCCCGGATTCTTGCTTTTTCCGGGTTGAAAACGGAGTGAATCAAGCCATGAGAAAGAAGAAAATGCGCCTGTGTGCAAGCGTAGAGAAAACCTTTGAAGAGGGCTTCCAAGAGTACATTCTGGATTGTAAAGCCCGTAATCTGCGGCAAGGCACTATCATCCACTATGAAGTGTCGATCAAGCGAATCTACAAACGCATCCCCGCCGATACCCCGATCTCGTCCCTTTCTGAAAAGACAATGCCAGAGTTCATCATTTCCCTACGGGATGACCCCAACATCAACGAAGTATCAATGGGAACATACGCAAGAGATTTGAAAACGATTCTGCGTTTCTTTATGAAGTGTGAGTACCTTCCCTACTTTGAGATTTCCATCCCCAAGACGGACAAGCAGCCTATCGAAACATACACCGATGCAGAACTCAAAAAGCTGCTGAAAAAGCCCGATGTCCGCACTTGCAACTTTGCCACATACCGCAGTTGGGTGATTGTGAACTTTCTGCTCTCTACTGGCATCCGTCAGAACAGCATGGTCAATATCAAGATCAAAGACTTGGATTTTGACAACAACATTGTCTATGTGACGGTCACCAAGAACCGCAAGCCCCTGATCATCCCGCTGAATCAGGACATTGTGAAGATACTCCAAGAGTTCCTGAAATACCGCAAGGGCAACCCTGACGATTGGCTCTTCTGCTCCACCTATGGGGAACAACTCACCAGAAGCAGCAGCTATCACGCACTTTGGGATTATAGTCACTATCGGGGCATCGACAAAACGGGTGTGCATCGTTTCCGCCATACCTTTGCAAAGAAATGGGTCACCATGGGCGGCTCAGTGGTCACGCTCCAAAAGATACTCGGTCACAGCAGCCTTGCCATCACCGAAAACTATTTGAACATACTGACAAGTGACTTGAAGAAGGACATGGAAGATATCAATATTATTCGCAGTTTGAAACAAGAACACATAAAGCTGAACAAGGCAGTATAAATCAATCCAAGGTGATAACTTTTGATGACTTTGGATGACTTTGGATGACAAAACGACGGAAGCCAAACGCTCCCGTCGTTTTCTTATTCAGCTTCGTACATCTGCGCTATCTTCTGGCAATACTCACGCATTTTATCAGCCACATAGGGTGGGTCGATGATCTTCGCCCGTCTGCCAAAACCGAAAACCCACGCATAGAACATATCACTCAATTCCACTTCTGCCTGTGCAGTGAAGTGACCTTCATCTACCTTTTCATACTTCACGCCATGGATGCCGAACTGCTCAACAACCGTATCAAGCCGCCGATCGATAAAGCGGATCGTCACCCGCTCACGCTCTCCACCAAACATGGAGAAAACCCGTTGGGTATAGTTGTCAAGATTTATATTCTCTTTGAACTCTCTTTCCCATTCTCTTGCGGTTGATAGTTCCCGCACATCCTTCATGCGGTCTATGCGGTAGATAATTGGCTTGCTGCCGTTGTAGGTCATGAGATAGAAAAAGCCGTTGTCGATCAGCAGCTTGTAGGGATTGACTACATAAGGCTTGCCAGCCCGCCGCTCTACTTGTGTCCGCATATTGTCAAACGAATAGGAAAGATACTTGAAAGAGATTTGATTGCCGTGCCTGATCGCCTGATTGATCGTAGAGATAGATGCCATAACGGATTTGTTTGCCGTTTTGGAACGATTGACAACCGTGCTGTCTGTATTCAGCAGTTTGGCTTGCTCTATACTGCACAAGCCGCTGATCGTGCGGCGCAGATTCTTTGCTTGATTTTCTGACAAGAAGCGTGCGCTGTTGATACACTCTGCCAGAAGCCGCAATTCGTCAAACTCATAGGGGCGGGCTGTGACCAAATAACCGCCATTGGGTGCATCTTTGTGCGGCTTGCGGGTGAAAGTAATCTCATACCCCAGACGGTCACGGTCTGCCACTTCATTACCAAGATCGTTTTCTGCGTTCATCAGTTCCATCATGGCATGAATATCCCGATAAATGGAGCGGCGTTCCGCTTCAATGCCATACTTGGCAAGATGATCTGCAATTTGTCCCACGGTAACGGCGTGTTCGTCGTCAGCGTGTTTCAGAATGTACTGCATTACCAGAAGAGATTTGTACTTCTGGTTTTCGCTCTTGTAGCCGGGAACAACTTTCTGCGGCGGGCGTTTCTTCTTCTCGTCCATCTGCTTCTCTCCTGTGGCGTGTTTTCTGTTAGTATAACATACCAAAAGGAAAGAGAAAAGGCAAAAGTCCCTAATTTCTATTGATTTTTCTTGACGGATTTGCTATCATTACTATGCCAAACAAAGCTGAATATAGAAAAGGACTTTTTATTACCAAGGGGGTAGTCTACCCTTTTGGCTTTACCATCCGTTTTGTGTTTGCTAAAAACGCAACTCCACTCGGATGGTAATAAGGGCTTCCTTTTCTATTTGAGCTTTGTTTGGCGACAATCGGGGTTGCGTTTTTGAGTGCGTCAGCTTCGGTTGGCGCACTTTTTTATTTTACAGAAAGAAGGAACGAACTATGAAAAAAGCATTATCACTGATCTTGGCACTTGTCCTGTGCCTGTCCCTGTGCGCTTGCGGTGGCACAACACCCGAACAGACAGACAATTCGTCTGCTGAAACTACAACTCCTCCCGAAACCACAACACCCCCCGAAACATATTATAACATCGGTGATACAGTGTCCACCAATATGTTTAATTTCACATTAGATGCTGCTCAACTCACTATTGCTCTCAGCAACATCAACGATGAAACCTACTGTCTGCCAAAAGACTACGACCCTCAGGCAGATAAGAACAATCCCTATGTGGCATCCGTGGGACATACATTTGTTGCATTTACCTATACTGTTGAGAACATCAGTAGAGCATCCAATCAGTTCCATACCGGAAGTAGTTTTGTGAAAGTCTTATACAAAGATACCGAATACTCTACAACACTGGAAGATTGTGCTTATTACCTCTACGAAAGCAAGCAAATTATGAATAACGGAAAGTTAGAAACCATCAAGGGAAATGTGTGGCACAGAAGTGCACCTAACAACTTCCTGTTGATGAATGCGGCAAAAGAGACCCGCAGGGCTTATGCTGATATTGCTATTGAAACAGATAGCCTTACCGATGCTTTCTATCTTCGTATTAGCATCCCGAGTTCCACAGGCTACCAAGTGTTTACCTATCAAATCCCCGCATCTAACTAAGCAGACAGGGAGCCAATCATGGCTCCCTGTTTTCACGCTTCCAAAAGGCTCTTGTATTTGTAAGCGGTGGTTCTGCTGATGTCGCACACTCTCGCCAATTCGCTGATGTTGAGTTGTCCGTTCTTATGGGCGGGATAGTGACGGAGAAAACTTGCGGGGATGTCCTCTTTACTCACTTGCGGACGCCCGATCTGCCGTCCCTTTGCCCTCGCATTTTCCATCCCTGACCGCACACGGGAGCGGATCATAGCCAATTCTAAATGGCTGAATACCCCCGCCATCTGTAAGAACGCTTCGCTCATAGGGTCAGCCTGACCGCTCCGGCAATCAAGGGTAATACTGCCGACAATCACGAGCCGCAGACACTTCTGCCGTATGATCTCGATGATCTCGCACAACTGCTGTGTGCTTCTGGCTAAACGGGACACTTCCAAAACGATGATGGTATCACCGGAAACCGCCTGATCGAACATAGCGGATTGCTGGCTCTTGATCTTGCTGTCCCCGTGTTCGTATTCAATGAAGATTTCCTCTGCTCCTGCGGCTTTCAGTTCCCGCACTTGGCGGTTGATGTCTTGCTTGCTCTCGTTAGTGGAGCATCGGGCGTATCCGTAGTTCATACTTTCCTCTCCTTTTGGGTGGCGGGGCTGATGCCCCGCCTTTTATACGCTGATGGTGAAGCGACGGCTTGCGGTCTGCTTCGTGTATTGCTTATAGAGATCGGCGTATGCTCTCTTGAAGCCAGTAGTGTCGAAGCGGTTGGAAAGGATGGAAGTAAAGCGGACGATGAACTGTCCCACGCTCAATTCCTCGATGTCCCTTGCCATCATTTCGGCTTTGATTTCATCCCGCAGGGTTTCGGCTTCCGCCTTGGCTTCTTCGATCAGTTCTTCCAAGCCCCGCAGGGCTTCGATCTTGGATGTGATTTCGATAGTAGACATAGTGTTGATCTCCTTTGATGTGTTTTGTAGTTTGCCGTCTTTCCGTGCTGCCTTAGCCACTCTACCAATTTCGCAAGGCGGTTTGTTTGGGCTTCGTCAACTTGTCCGCTCTCATTTACAAGGATATTATACTACGAAATTCGTAGTTTGTCAATACGCAATTCGTAATTTCTTTTACGAAAATCGAAATATTTTTTCGCTTTTCGTATTGCTTTACTACGAAAAGCGTGATACAATAGCCAAAAGGAAAGGGGTGAAAACCTGTGATAAAGTTCAAAGTCAAAGTGATGCTTGCCCTGCGGGGTATGACCCAAAAGGAACTGGCAGAAAAGACGGGTATCCGTCCGCCTACGGTGTCCGCAATCTGCGTGGGAACGGTCAAGCACTTGCCCGTGGATGCATTGGAGAAGATTTGTGATGTGTTGGATTGTCAGCCCGCAGACCTGATGGAGTTCGTGCGTGAGTCTGACGGGGGTGTTCAATAAAACAAATGCTTTCGTGAACGCTGATGGGGGCTTCCAAAAGCCCCAAAATCAGCCCGAAAATGCCCCGATTGTGTAAGCGAAAGTCAGACCACCCTTTTGCGGACAGGGGGGCGGTGTATTACGGGAAAATCAAAAACGCACACCCCCATCCTCTTTTTGCGTGGCTCTTTCCCCGTTGAAGTTGACTTTTCATTTCAAAAGACGGTTCTTGCGTTCGTCTGCGAAAGAATGAAAAAAGCCCGTCCCACGGTGGGGACGGGAAGATACGAAAATAGCGGGAGGAGTTGAGCCTCCCGCTTCTGTATTATAAAAGGGTTTCCAATACGGCTTTCGCATCAATGGTCTGCGTGTCGTATTGGTGCCAATCATCTTCTTTGGGAATTTGGGTGTTTAGGACGGGCTGATACTTGCGAATGAACTCGCCCTCTTTCTCTCCGATCTCCGCCATCTTGTCAACTCGCTTTCTGCTCTTGGCATAGTAAAGAACATCAAAGTTTACACGGTGTCCTTTTCGCTTGGCTTCTGCCATAATGCGGTATTTCTTCTCGGAGCCTTTGCGGATGCCGACATAGTGCTATGCCATTCGCCGCAGCATATCCATACTCTTGCCAATGTAGACGATACTTTCGTCTATCCTGATACAGTAGATGCCAGCGTGTCCGAACTTATCTTCAAGTCCTTGCCGCTTCATCCACTCGTAGGTGTTTTGCTCGTAGGTTGCCATCAGAACACAAACTCCTCCTTTTTAGGTGGAGTGTATGCGGGTCTTTCCTTACCTGTTGCTACTGGTCGGGAAATGACGATCTCTTTGACTTTTGGAACATATATATCCGGTCTGCCCTCTTTTTCATTCTCTGTATTTATCCCTTTATCTGTTCCAAAATCTCTATTATATATTTCTATATTGTCTGGCGGTTTGTCTTGACCGTCAGGCGGCAGCCAACTGCCGGGTGTCGGCCATTCTTCAAAATTCAATCCGCCTGTCGGCATTGATTTTTGTGTTTGCGTGGCGGTCTGCGGCACCTCAAAAAATTCGTATGTGTTGCCGTGGCTCGGCACAAGATAGCCTTTCAGCACCAGTTTGTCAAATTGATCCCCGAAGGTTGACCGACACATTCCAATCGTCTGCCGGACTGCCGCAGGGGACAAAGCCAAAGTGTAGTTGTCCGCATTGGAGGCAAGATACAGATAAAGCTGTAAAGCGTGTGCTCCCAGATCACGGGACGCAGCCTGCCAATTTTCGTTTTTTATACCAAGGAAGTCGCTCTTGGCTTTTTCACGGTGAACCTTGACCGTGCGTTGGTTTGGAAAAGTAATAGGCGGATTTGCCATTGTGCTGCCCTCACTTTCCAAGACTTTCGATTGCTTTCCGCAGTTCGTCAATCTCCATTAGAACTTCGGAAATGTCAACCGTGGCTTTGATCTGGGAAATTACATACTCTGCGACTTCCTGTTTGAACTGCTCCTTTTCCCTTTGGAGGTTCACTTCATCAAGCATTCGGCTATGTTGGTACATATACCGCAGGGTGGCTTGTGTCGCCTAATCTAATCCATTGATAAGGTATTCAAAGATACCGTCTTGGTGTCTATTTCTCATAATAGACCTCCTTTTGTTATATAAATTCAAGGTTTCGGTTTGGGTTTTTCCCTTGACCTTGTACCTATATTATACAAAAATTTTTTTGAAAAATCAACGCAATCCGCCTGACGGTCAAGCCACATCCGCCACGGCTTCCGCTTCGGGTGCCTCAACAGGCACCGTCCGCAGTTTGCCGTCGATCACAAGAGGAATGTTCTTATAGTTTGGAAACTGTTTCTTGAACCAATCGCTAACATACTTATAGGGACTCTTGGATGTCAGGGAAGCAGTCTGTACAGTTTCGAACACTTGCAGAAGCTCGTCAGCGTTCTCATGTGCGCTGATGTACTTCTTCATATTCTCGTAGGTGAGGCGGGTGTTGGTGCGGGGAGACTTCTGTTCACGACCCGATACAATGATCTCGTTCATGCCGGGGAAGTCCCTGCGGATGCCCTTCATGATTTTGTACTCCTTTGTGCCGTACTCGGCAGCGGCAGCCGCAAACTTGTAATTCATAACAACGGTATTGGTGGCGAATACGATCTTGTAGCCGTTCTTTCCGGGCTTGGTAGTCAGGTTGGTGTTCATAGTTATTTCTCCTTTCACTCTTGGCGGTTGATTAGTCGTTCTGTTCGGCAGCTTCGGAAGCGGAGCGTTCCGCTTCCTTCTTTGCCTTGAACTGTTCCAGATCGTTGAAGTCATTGAACTTGCCTTCGAACCAAGACAGAACATACTGGTAGGGGCTCTTCTGAATCTTGGAACGCTTCTGGATGATTTCGTACTCTGCCATCAGTTCCTTGGCGTTGGGCTGGGTCTTGATGAACTCTACCATGTTGGCAAAGGTCATGTTGCGGCGGTTCTTCTGATCGGGATTCTTCTTGATGCTCTTGGTGACCATCTTGGCATTGGGGAACTCTTTCTTGTACTCTCTCCACAGCTTGAACTCGTCAGTACCGAAGATGCAAGCCTTCTTCTCAAATGCCTTGGTTACCTGTGCGGTCTCGTCGTTGATGTAGCGGATGATGGAAGTAGTGTTAGTGTTTTTCATTGTAAATTTCTCCTTGGCGTTGGTCGCCACCCAAAATTGTTTTTTATTTTTGAGGTTGTTTCCTTCCCTCTTTCTGACAGTATTATATAATACTTTATTGTCAGGTGAGTCACACTCTTGGCATTTTGCTAAAATAAAAAAGAAAAAAATTCAGCCCAAATCGAAGGGCTGAAAACGGTTTAGAAGTGCCGAAGAATCACCGAACCTAAAAGCGCCGATAGGTGGCGGATTCCGCTGCTTTTATCCGTAAAAAAGTCATCAAAACAATCAAAAAGTTATCGAAAGTCATTGTGCTGAACCACATTGTTCCATCTTGGAGCGGCTTACTTCTTTTCCTGCCTTTTGGTCTTGACAAAAGTCACTTGCTTTCGTATAATAATCACACATCATTCCTTGAATGATGTGCATCCCGTTTCACCAAATGATGTGTGAAAACCCTTATGTATCAACACAAAAGCCGCCGTCAGGCGGATTTTATGTCGAGATGATGGGCTTCCTGGGCGCAGGCAACAACCCCATGGTCGGTATGACCGTTTCCGTGGCTGTTGCTGTTGAGGAAAGCCTGAAGAAGTAATTCCTTCAATATTTGAATCTCCCGGCTCGTTTGGTGAAGTGATAAAATAATGGTAGACACGAAAGTGCCTACCATTATTTTTATGCTATTATAGAGTTGGAGGTGGAACTATGGCAGGAAAATACGTTGTACGCAGTAAAGAAGAAAAGTTATCTATTGTAAAAAGGAATTTGG
>JBGVDR010000029.1:0-3425 GCA_045119455.1 Faecousia sp. | reverse complement strand
GTATGAGCATCAATACCGGGCTTGATACGGAAGAGAATACGTTGATTAACGTTTTTTTCATTTGCAATGCGATTCAGAAGCTCAAGCTCATATTTGTTATCTACCACGATGTGACCGACACCGCAATTCAGTGCAAGCTCGATCTCGTCGGGCGTTTTATTATTGCCGTGGAAGAATACTTTTTCCATCGGGAAGCCTGCCTTGTAGAGTGTGTAAAGCTCACCGCCCGAAACAACGTCGGCTCCAAGCCCTTCTTCTGCAACGAGTCTTCCGGTATACATTGTACAAAGTGCCTTGCTTGCAAAGAGAACGAGACCGTGTCCGTCGTAATAGGTGTCAATGGCATTTTTATATGCACGGCAATTGTCACGCATCAGGTCCTCGTCCAGTACGTAGAGCGGGGTGCCGAATTTCTTTGCAAGCTCCACGGTATCGTGCTGACCGATGACAAGATGATTTTCTGAGTTGATAGAGAGATTTGGCGAATGAAACATAGCTTTTGTCCTTGATTATGAATAGGTTTTAATAATTTCTTCGGCAATTTCACGTTTGGAAATACAGCGGTCCATTGCCTGTTTTTCAATGTATCTGTGTGCGTCCGCTTCTGTCATTTTCAAGCTGTCGATCAGAACCCATTTTGCGCGGTTGACGATGCGGATCTCCTGCATCTTTTCCTCGGTTGACACGGTTTTCTTTTCAAACTTCTTTAGCCGCTCTCTTGTTGCGATCATCCAGTCGATTGCCTGAGACACGATGGGCTTGGAGGTGGGCTTGGGCAAAACGTAAACACCGTACTCTGCAACTCGATTATAGGTCGTGGTGTAAACGTCCGAGCGAACCATTAACAATGCTACGGAGGTTTTCAGTCCGGTAAGATCCATCGCAAAGCGAACGCCTGCGTCATCGGGAAGGGGAGAGTTAATTACGATAAAATCATAGGCACGGTCTGCCAAAGCGCGTTTAGCGGAATTGACGCTCGTTTCAAAACGGACGGGGTCAAATTTGGAGTCGGGTAGTAATGGGATAAGTGCTGAATTGAAAGCGTCGGACGCAGAAACGACCAAAACGCTGTAAATCTGTTCCTGTAAGCTCACATTACTCCCTCCTTCCACTGTAGATTTGATTGTTATCAGATGAGTTTTCTGCTGTAAAGCTCTATGATCTGCTCCGGCAGATGTTTGCGAATAAATGTGCTTTCTTTCATAACGGTAATCGCTTCATCAAGAGAAGCCGGCAACTTCTTAAACTGACTCAATGTTTCTTCGTCTGCCTTAAAGAGGTTGATGTCGGAGGCGGGAGGCGGGGTCAGATTATTCTGAATACCGTACAGTCCCGCATATATGAGAAGCGCAAAGGCAAGATAAGGGTTTGCCGTTGGGTCGGGAGAACGAAGCTCAACGCGCTTCTGCTCGTAAACGGCGGCAGGAACGCGAACAAGCTGAGAGCGGTTTTCAGCCGACCAGGAAATATAGGCAGGTGCTTTGCTTTGACCGAATCTTTCATAGGATGCCTCGGAGGGATTCAAAAAGGCGGTCATTTCGGGAATGAATTCCAGCACTCCCGCGATGATGTGTGAAAGCGATACCTCACCTTTTTCGCTGTTCGCTGAAATATTGATGTGAAAGCCGTTTCCCGCTTTGTCCTTCAAGGGCTTTGGCGTGAAATCAGCCCACAGACCGTTTCTGCCCGAAACGGTTTTTACAACGGTTTCAAAGGTCTGCGCGTTATCTGCGGCAGTCAAGGCATCGGAATAGCGGAAATCGATCTCGTTTTGTCCCGGCCCCTCCTCGTGATGTGAGCTTTCGGGGCGGATGCCCATCTGTTCCAGCATCAGGCAGATCTCTCGGCGAATGTTTTCGCCCCTATCCTCGGGAGCAATATCCATATAACCTGCCTCGTCATAAGGCGTATCGGTTTTGTTGCCAAGCTCGTCCAGCTTAAATAGATAAAATTCAAGCTCGGGACCGAAATCAAAGGCAATTCCGCATTTTTTAGCATCGTCAATAGCACGGATCAGAATGCTTCTTGTGTCGCATTCAAAAATTCTTCCGTCGGGATAGGTGATCGTACAGAACATACGAACCACACGCCCATGCTCGGGACGCCATGGAAGCACCGAGAGCGTGGACGGATCAGGGTGTAGCATTAGGTCGGAGTGAGTTTCATCACCGAAGCCTCGGATGGCAGATGCGTCAAAAGCGATGCCGTCCTTAAAGGCGCGAGGAAGCTCACTCGGCATAATGGAAATATTCTTTTGTTTGCCGTAAATATCGCAAAACGCAAGACGGATAAACTTCACGTCCTCCTCCTTTACGTATTGCATAACTTCCTCTTTCGTGTATTTCATTTCACTACCTCTTTCTTTTCTTAATTTGCAACGTACATCTGCTTATATGGATTTTTTGTATCAGGCGTAATAACGGTAAATTCTGCATTCATTACGTCGTTTACTTCAAGTCCCAAAAGGGCACAGTATTCCGTGAGATAAGGTTTGATCTCGTCAAGGTCGGCTTTCGTCGCGCGTGTGGCTCTGACCTGGCTCGGAAAACGAATATTTGAGCAATCCGAGCGCAGATACATCTTTCCACCGTGCATTCCCGTGCAGGGAAAATTGCTGACGATCGGCTTATCATTCTCCGTAAGACCGAGAACGATAATCCTGCCGCCTGCCTGATACTCGCCGAGAAAGCTACCCGCTTTGCCGCCGATGATCATAACGGGAACCTTGTCCTCGTATGCCTTCATATGGATTCCTGCGCGATAACCGGCGTTGCCTTTTACGTAGATTCTACCGCCGCGCATGGCATACCCTGCGGCATCTCCGATATTGCCTTCAACGACGATGTAACCGTCATTCATTGTATCTCCGACCGCATCCTGTGCATTGCCTTTCACGCGAATTGCCGCACCGTTGAGGTAAGCACCAAGCGCATTTCCGGGCGTACCCGTGATTGTGATGGCTTTATCCGACATTCCCGCGGCGATAAATCTTTGACCGCAGCAGTTCAAAATTTCCAATTCACTTTTGGTATTGCGGAGCTTTCCGTTGATGGTGGCATAGTCAAGTCCTTTTGCATCAATATATATCATTATACCACACCTCCGAGCATTTTTCTACGCTGATTTTGTGAATATGCGAATAAAGTTGGATTTTTTTTCAAAATATCGAAATTGATCGTATCAAGCGGCACCTTTTCACGAATGAGAGACGTATAAATTCCGGCACGTTCCACTTGTCCGATCAGAATGAAGCCTGTCAGAACGCCGTCTTTGGTAAACAGACGCTTGAGTGTTCCGTTGCCTTTTTCTTCGTACATCTCACCACCGTCACTCTCCCCAAAATAACTTCCCGCCGTGATCGCATGCAATCCGAAGAACCCGATGGAGTTCATGGGAATTGCTTTATCAAACACCTCGTTACCGCC
>JBGVDR010000028.1:0-1937 GCA_045119455.1 Faecousia sp. | reverse complement strand
TGCGAGGAGGGTGAAGTCCGACGTGGCAATCTCCTGACAATAAAACATATCAGTTCCCTTTAGAGGAGATCGCCACGGGCCTAAAGGCCCTCGCGATGACAGACATTTCTGTACGATTTACAGAGCCGTTCGTTACCGAGTGTGCCCAAAGGTGTTCGATTACCGCCTGAGTAGGTGACGCGATTTGCCGCGGGCCATGCCCGCAAACAATCATTTATAGCACCAAGGAGGAACTATGAACAAGGAACAACTGACCGCGCTGGTGGCAGAGATTTTGGGGCAGATGGAGCCCCAGGTCAAGGCCAGCGATTACCGCTCCACCCAACCTGCTCCCCAACCCGTGGACAAGCACCATCACGACGGGGATTTTGTGGAAGATGTGACGGAGCTGGATTTGCGTAAGCTCTATCTGACCGAAAATCCTGCCAACAAAGAGGATTTCGCCCGGCTCAAGGCTCGGACCCCCGCCCGGCTGGGCTCCGGTAAGGCAGGCCCCCGGTACAAGACGTTGACCATGCTCCGTTTCCGGGCGGACCATGCCGCCGCCCAGGATGCGGTATTTTCCGAGGTGGACACGGAGTTCGCCAAGCGGTATGACCTGCTACCCACCAAGACACGATGCGACAGCAAGGATGAATATCTGACCCGCCCGGATTTGGGGCGGTGCTTCGATGAGCACAATGCAAAAGCCATCCAGGGCGTCATCGACACACCGCCCAAGGTACAAATTGTCATCGGCGACGGACTCAGCTCCGCCGCCATCGAAGCCAATGCCATGGACTGCTGCAAAGCCATCATGGACGGGCTGAAGCTACGGCACATTCCCTTCAGCAAGCCCATTTTCGTCCGTTACTGCCGGGTGGGTGCCGGCGATGCGGTGGGAGATTTGACAGGCTGTGAGCTGGTGTGTGTGCTGGTGGGCGAGCGGCCCGGATTGGTGACGGACAAGAGCATGTCCGCGTATATCACCTACAAGCCCCACACCGGGGTGTCCGAATCCAGCCGGACTGTCGTTTCCAACATCCACAGCCAAGGCACCCCGGCGGTGGAAGCAGGCGCCCATATCGCCGAGTTGATTGACACCATTCTCAAACGAAAGGTTTCCGGTGTGGGACTTCATCTGGAGGCGGCACAATGATTCCGGTGAAGGTGCTGGCTGTGCGATTTTTGGCCAATGCGGATCCGGCGCTGGCTCGTTCCCTGGGGGCTCCGGAGGGGTATCCTGCTCTGGGGATGCTGACCACGGACTGCGATGACGCCACCTATATTGCCCTGGATCAGGCAACCAAAGCGGCGGATGTGCGGGTGTGCTACGGGCGCAGTTTTTATGCCGGTGCTGCCAATGCCAGCACCCCCAACGCCGGAGAAGTGATTGGGATTCTGGCAGGCGCCACCCCAGGCGCTGTGCGAAGCGGCATGGAAGCGGCACTCGGAGCCCTGGAGCGGGTGGGGTTCGAGGAGGTAAACGGAGTTCCCTATCTGGCCCATACCGTCAGCTCTGTGGGCAGCTTTCTGGCAGGAGAAGCCGGGGTGGCGCAGGGATCGGCGCTGGCGTATGTGATTGCTCCGCCGTTGGAGAGTATGTACGCACTGGATGCGGCGATGAAGGCAGCTGATGTAGAGTTATGTAAACTATACGCACCACCCAGCGAAACAAATTTCGGTGGAGGGCTTCTCAGCGGCACCCGGTCGGCCTGCGAGGCCGCCTGCGCCGCCTTCGCCGATGCGGTAGCTGAGGTGGCAAGAAATCCGGCGAAACGGTAAATGATTGTTTAGCGGTGTAAAAATAGCACGTCATTGCGAGCCAGCGTAAGCTGGCGTGGCAATCTCCTGACAATAAAACATATCAGTTCCCTTTAGAGGAGATCGCCACGGGCCTAAAGGCCCTCGCGATGACAGACATTTCTGTACGATTTACAGAGCCGTTCGTTACCGAG
>JBGVDR010000027.1:0-4595 GCA_045119455.1 Faecousia sp. | reverse complement strand
ATCAGAGAGAAGCTGATATGCTGAGAGAAAAGCATCCCAATTTTGTTCCGCTGAACGTGGCAGCCGATTATCTTGGTATGTCGCCCCGGAAGTTGTCTGAACTCATCGCCGCAGGCAGAAAACCCTATGCAGACCTTGGTGGCAACATCGGCACCAAGCAGAAGTACATCCGGGTCTATACCGCTAGGCTGATCGCCTATCTGAACGGTACGTTAGCCGGTATGTAAAGAAAGGGTGCGGACTTTCCTGTGGAGATAGAGAGAAACAATATCAGGTGATATGGGCAGCCGGAGCGCGAACCATATCACCTGTTTTTATTATGCGAGGAAGGAGGCAGCAAACATGAAATGTCTGAAGAAATTCGCCTGGGTCAAGCTGTCCAGATATGAGATTCCCTTACACGCCAAAGGCATTATGATCTACTTTTTGCGGCTGGCATCCCGTGCGGCATTCCGCAAGGGTACTGCCCGTTACTGCGGCCATATCAATGCTGTGGATGTCGGATCCTGGGTCGGTGGCATGGTAGGACTCAAGAGCATTCTGGAAGTAAAGAAACGCAGGGATGCGTTGGAAATCATGGACGAACTCCAGATGCTGGGCTATATCACCTACACTCTGGATTCGAGTACCAAGATCCTGACCTACAAGATCTCCGATTGGGTGCTCAAATGCTCCGGCAAGGCGTGCAAGGAAGGCGAAAATATTTACACAACGCCCGATTACGGGTTTCTTTGCATGCCCAGAAATATCACCGAGCGGTTGGTGGAAATGGGTCATAAGTTTGGCGAGGCAGATGCCTGGCTGGATCTGTGGTGCCATACTGTCTATCGGGACAAGGGCAATGCTTTCTCCTTCCTCGCCCCTGCCATCCAGTATGGCAAGTTCGGCTCTGTTCTGACTCTGGAAACCCTGGGCAAGCGCTGGAAGTGGGAGAAGACCAAGGTATGGCGCTTTTTTCAGTTCTACTGTGCCTACTTCCCCTTGCACCGGCTGCCCGGTTCCTTTGGTTGTGTGATCTATAACAGATGCTATCCCACCCAGGACGAGTGTGATGATCCCAGTGACGAGGAAGTAATACGTATTCTGGAGCTAATACGTATTAAGGCCCGTAATACGCATACCGAGGGCACCGACAACGAGCGGATCAACCGGTTCGTTGCCTGGAAGAGCCGTAAGGTGATCCGGGATTTGGAGGATGAATACACCAGGGAAGAGATTCAGGAAAAGAACAAAGAAAATTCGGATTTCTGGGGCGCGGAAAATTGCCGCGTTGCGGAAATCCCCCCTATAATACGCGCGTATTTTTCTCATGGTAGGAACTGTATGTATAGTAGGAATTGTATTTATGACTGCAGTAGTATAGATATAGGGGAATCGGAAAGTTGGAACTTTTTCGATATAGGGGCAGTGTGCCCATTTGATAGATTCGCTTTTTTCAATCTCGATACAAGCTAAGGAGGAAGCAATGAAACTGCATCAAAATCAACTGAATCTGATCCTGCACCTGATCAGACTGAATATTATGTCCTATGAGGACTGCCTCAAGTTCCTGGATACGGAAAACACTGGGGATATGATCGCCATGTCCTATGTGTTCCGTCCTCTGACCAAGAATGGCTATGTGGTCAAAGGCAAGGATGGGGTGGTTGCTGTCCTCCAGAAAGGCAGGGATCTGTTCCCGGAGGAAGGCCCGCTGATCTCTGTTGCCAGCAGAGGAAAGTCCCGCTTACGGGTGCTGCACGTGTCCAGGGTGTGCATGTGGATGGAGAAGAACGGTGTTCCTATCTCCGGAGCACTGCTGGATACGGAAGAACCCTACTTCATTCCCTCTGCCCGTTGGAGAGACATCGCAAAGGGAATTCTGTCCACAACCCGGTTTGCAGGCGTCCTGCTGGCTTACGGGAAGCGGTACGCGGTCTATGACATCGGAGACGGGACCATGGATTGGCAGCTCCGGGCAGAAAGTTCCCTGTTTTATTACAGATACGGATCCTTTAAAACCAAGGCAGATGGGATGATCCTGATCTGTGAGGATGGAAGAAAGCATGAGATTGCCCGACAGATCATCCGCCAAACAATGTGGGCCAGGAAGATGCTGTTGAAGGACAAGTATGCCGAAACCGATAAGCCTGTCAGGTATTCCAGATCCCCCATCAAGCTGCGGACCCAGTATGAGCGTGTCTATCTGACCACACCGGCCCTGCTGCCAATCAGTCTGGAGCGAATCTATGACGAAGAGTATTACATCGAAAATGGAGTGCGCGGAGCCGAACGCTTAAAGGAACGTAAGCTGGGCGATGTGGAAGTCTATCCCATAAGGTACTATCTGAATCCGGCCTTCGATATTCTGAAGCTGGTCCATTTTTTCGCCGAAGTAAAGGATGATCTGGATATGGCCCAGGATGGATATATCTCTCCCATTGAGTATTTTATGGTGGTGTATCCGGAGGACCTGGAGGTTGCCCAGATGTATCCGGATGTTAACGGAGCGAAAGGAGTGAATATCCGTGTTTATCGATCTGCATAAGACTCTGGAGAGAGTTGAGGAGAATCTGCCCAAGGATAGAAGGATTACCTTCGAGATGCTGGAAAAGGCCTACGAGCAGACGCTGTGGCTTCGCAGTCACATCCTTGGTGTGATGTACGATATGATTGATTTCGGCTCGGCATCCAAACGGATCATCGGGGAAGTGTCGGTCTCCCAGACTGATTTTGATAAGATGGTCTGCCTGGTGATACCGGAGCCGCTTCCGGGGCTGAAGGAGCTGACCGGTACCCTGGAAGAACACTGGACCCGGATGATTCACGAGGCCATCGCCCAGCAGGCAAAAATTGGAATTCCCTATTTCGAAAAAGCCCATGTTCATATCCGAATTACTGCACCCAGGGGAACCAATAACCGGAAGGTCTGGGATACCTCCAACCGGGCTATCAATGTGGTCATCAACAATCTGAAGGGGATCTTTTTCGATGACGATAACTTTGAGCATATGTCCTGCAGCATCGAAGCCAGCTGGGGCAAAATCGGTATGACAGAGATTCGGATCTGCGACCATGAGAATTTGAAAAAGTTGGGGATTTTTCGGTGAAGTCAGACCAAATCGCGAACATTTCCAGAGCGAAAAAAGACACAACTAAGGATGTGGAGCGACGGCATTACTCCAGCCCGAACGCAAAAATCCCCACAGTCAGCCCTCCGATAAGGATAGGAAAGACTGTGGGGATTTCTTATGCCGCATTCATTGTTTTGAAAATGACATGCAGCACTTTCCTGACGATGCATATATCAGCCGCCGAGGTTTTTCAGGAACTGATTCTTCTTTTCGGCGCCATATGCGGTATATGTACCGCTCTGAAGATTGCCGTAGGCTACACAGATGGCCTCGTCCCAGCTTTCTTTTTCGTGGTTAACGAGGATTGGGTAGTAATGTACACCGTTGCGTTCTGCTGCATCGCAATCGCCGGGCGCATCTCCCACCATCAGCACCTTTTGGGGATCGTAGCCGAATTTCAGCATAGCAGCAATGCAGGTAGCTTTCGAACCGACATCCTGCGCCAGCACAATATCGGTATGCTCTAAAAGGTCAAACTTGCCCCACTCCTCTTCCACCGCATCCCGATTGGCGGAGGAGACCATGGCAACATCCGCAAATGCGTGCGCAGCAGCCAGACCTTCCTTTGCACCGGTGTAGGGGATCTTCAGACTTTCGTCCAGTTCCACGATAGCAGCATTGACTGCTTTGGACCAGGAGAGTGCTTTCTGAAGAACCAGCTTTGCATCTCCCTGGGCAGCCTCAGCAGCCTTGGATACAGCGTCATTACTCAGCGCAGGAGCGGTATCTGCCCATTGGGCAAGCGCATCCACACCGGCAATTTTCTTATACTTTCCGTCGATTTCCTTCAGCGCCATAGCAAGGCCCTTGAAGCGGTTGATACCGCGGGTCATGGAGAACAGATTGATCACATTCCAGCGGTCCAGTATTTCTTCTTTCCATTCTTCCAGTCCCCATTCTGCAACCATACAGGGGCCAAAGCAGTGGAAATGCTTACAGTTCATGGTATCCATGACGCAACCGTCAGAGTCCACACAGATGAGGTATTCGTGCTTTCTTTCAAAGCCGTCAAAGATGGACATAGCTTTCTCTCCTCTCAAAATGTTATTAGGCATGCAGGGCAGTTCCGCTGTTTGCGAAGCTGCCCTGCTTTTATGTGTTACAAATTATACGCGGGTATCCCACATGCCGCAGAAGGAGTCAATGGGGTCAGTACCCTTGAAAGCATCGGGGCCTGCAACCAGTGCGTCCACCAGTGCGTCCATGGTGTCATCATTGGAGTCGTATGCGTTGATGTAGGTCCGCAGCTGAGGCGCATCAGCCAGCATACCGGGCAGGTTCACGGAAATGCCAACGACAGGCTGCTCGTGGACATACCAGGGAATTTCACCACCGCCCTTAGACACACCGAAGGCAGGATGACCGCCGCCCACGTTGAACAGGGAGATTACCAGATCCTGCTGAGAGGTGAAATCGGCGATGGCATTCTTACCGGCCAGGTACATATTGACAGATACCTTCTCACCGGCAGCAATCTGCTTC
>JBGVDR010000026.1:0-6201 GCA_045119455.1 Faecousia sp. | reverse complement strand
GCCACGGATGCCAAACACCACAAAGGGAGTTTCCTGATGCTTCTCCACATCAATGGAGAACTTGCCCTCCTCCCGGCGCACCTTGTAAAGGCTTTCGCTCTGGGGGAAGAAAATATCCTTGGCGGATTTTACGGTTTTCAGAGTGTCGATGTCCACATCAGCACTTTCGGTGTACAGACCGAAGTTGGTCTGGCCTGCGGTTTTGATGGGCAGAAACAGATCGTTCTCAGCGGCGATGGCGGCATACAGCTTGGGAAGGTCACATTTTTGAATCTTATACATAACCTTACCTCCTGTCTGCGCCGGGCTCGGCATCGTCGGTGCGGAAAGAAGTCAGAGGTGCTTTCTCCTCCAAATCCTCACCGGCCTGATATTCGCCGTAAAGCTTATTGATGTCTTTGATGAACTTGCGGTTGAACAGATGCAGGGGGATGCCCTGGGGGCAAACGCGGCTGCATTCACCGCAATCGGTGCAGCGGCCCGCCACGTGGAAGGCACGGATAATATGGAACATCTTCTCCTCGAAGGAGGTGGTGTTGGCCTTCTGAGCGGAATCATACTTGGTGCTGTCAAACACGCACTTGCGGCAGGAGCAAGCGGGGCACACGTTCCGGCAGGCATTGCAGCGGATGCACTTAGACAGCTCCGCCTGGAAGAAGGCGAACTTCTCCTCGGGGCTCATGGCTTCAATTTTAGCAACCTCGGCAAAGCGGTCGGCATCGATGGTGTCGGCAGACTCACCAATCAGCTCGTCATACACCATATGCTCCTTGCCCTTGCAGACATGACACCGCTCCAGCATGGCGCTGGCGTAGGAAACTTCCTTGTCGCCGTACAGGGTCTTGACGGTCAGCAGCTGGGCAGCATCGGGATAATCTGCACCGATGACGTCCAGAATACCCTTGGCATCGATATTCTCAATCTTCAGCTTGCCCTTGCAGCCCACGCCGATGATGTAGGCCTTCTCCCGGCTGACCCGATGCTCCTTGGTCAGCTGATTGAAGCTGTAAGTATCGCAGGGCTTCAGGAATACCAAAGTCTTGCCCTCCAGCTTGGAGGCCTCAATCATGTACTTGCTCAGGTTTGCGCCACAGAAGCCGTTGTAAACGAATTCGTTCAGCTCCTCGGCATTATGAAAGAAGGCAGGCTCCACGTCCCAGACGTTCTCACCCTTGCGCCAGCCCAGAACCCGGGCCACCTCGCCGCTTTCCAGCAGTGCCTTCGCTCTATTGATTAGTTCTTGCATCGCAGGTCCCCCAATCTCACATTTTCGCCCAGAGAGCGGATCTTCTCCACGAAGCTGTTCATGGTTTCAGAGAACTTCACGCCCTCAGCAGCAGAGACCCACTCCACCCGGGTACGGCCGTTCTCCACGCCGATAAAGTCCAGCATACTAAAGAGCATGGTCATGCGGCGGCGGGCATAGTAGTTGCCGGTGGAGTAGTGGCAGTCGCCGGGGTGGCAACCGCAGAGGATAACGCCGTCTGCACCCTTCTCAAAGGCACGCAGAATGAACATGGGGTTGACCCGGCAGGAGCAGGGCACCCGGATAATTTTTACATCGGCAGGGTAAGCCAGACGGCTGGAGCCTGCCAAATCCGCGCCGGCGTAGCTGCACCAGTTACAGCAGAACGCCACAATCGTGGGGCGGAATTCTTCCTTATTTACCGACATATTGCGTCCACCTCCGCGAGAATTTGTCTGTTGGAGAAGCCCTTCAGGTCCATGGCGCCACTGGGGCAGGCAACGGTACAGGCACCGCAGCCCTGGCACAGAGCGGAGTTAACCACTGCGACACGGCGATCTTCCCGGATGCCATGGTCGTTAATGAGCTTCGTTTCGTAAGTAATGGCGCCGTAGGGGCACACATGGGCACAGGTCGAGCAACCGTTACACAGCAGCTCGTCGGACTGAGCCGTGCAGGGGTTGGTCTTCAGCTTATCCTTAGCCAGCAGACCAATGACCTTCACCGCGGCAGCACCGGCCTGGGCGACGGTTTCGGGAATATCCTTGGGACCCTGGCACACACCGGACAGGAACACGCCAGCCGTGGGAGATTCCACAGGACGCAGCTTGGGGTGAGCCTCGGTCAGGAAGTTGTTGGTGTCGATGGAAGCAGTGAGCATGGTAGCAATCTTGCGCACATCGGGGTTGGGCTCAATGGCGGTAGCCAGAACGACCATATCGGCCTTCTTCAGAATCTGCTTCTGATCCAGCAAATCCACGCCCTGCACCAGCAGGCTGCCGTCGGGCTGAGGAATGACCTTGCCCACCTGACCCTTGATGTAATTCACACCGTAGTCCTCCACCGCACGGCGGTAGAACTCATCAAAATTCTTACCGGGGGTACGGACATCGATGTAGAACACGGTCACGTTGGTATCGGGATACTTATCCCGAATCAGCATGGCATGCTTGGCGGTGTACATACAGCAAATCTTGGAGCAGTAGGGCTTGCCCCGGTCGTCGGAGCAACGGCTGCCCACACACTGGATGAACACAATTTCCTTGGGCGCCTTGCCATCGGACAGGCGCTCCAGGTGACCCTTGGTAGGACCGGCGGCATTCATGACCCGCTCCAGCTCCAGAGAGGTGATCACATCCTTGCTCTGACCGTAAGCGTACTCGCCGTACTTATCCAACTTGATGGTATCAAAGCCCGTAGCCACCACGATGGCGCCGTAGGTCTCAGTAATGATTTCATCCTGCTGCTTGTAGTTGATAGCACCCGCCTGGCAAACCTTCTCGCACACGCCGCACTTGCCGGTCTTCATCTTAATACAAGCCTCGGTATCAATGACGGGTACGTTGGGAATGGCCTGGGCAAAGGGAGTGTAGATGGCACTGCGGTTGTTCAGACCCCTATTGAACTCGTTGGGCGTCTTCTTGGAGGGGCACTTTTCCTGGCAGACACCGCAGCCGGTGCACTTGGTAATGTCCACAAACCGGGCCTTCTTGCGAATGTCCACGGTGAAATTACCCACGAAGCCGGAAACCTTCTCCACCTCGGAATAGGTGTGGATGGTGATGTTCTCGTGAGCAGCAGCCTCCACCATCTTGGGAGTCAGAATACAGGCAGAGCAGTCCAGCGTGGGGAAAGTCTTATCCAGCTGGCTCATACGGCCGCCGATGGAAGGAGTCTTCTCCACGATGTCCACCTTGTAGCCCGCATCGGCAATGTCGATGGCGGTCTGGATGCCGGCGATGCCGCCGCCAATGACCAGGGCCCGCTTGGTGACCATGCTCTCGCCAGCCTGCAGAGGAGCATTCAGGTGCACCTTAGCAACCGCCGCACGCATGAGAATGGTGGCCTTCTCGGTGGCCTCTTCCATATCCTTGTGAATCCAGGAGCAATGCTCACGGATGTTGGCAATCTCCACCATGTAGGGGTTCAGACCGCACTTTTCCGCACACTTGCGGAAGGTCGCCTCGTGCATCCGGGGGGAGCAGGAGCACACCACGATGCCCGTCAGTTTCTTCTCCGCAATGGCCGCAGCAATACGGGACTGACCGGCCTCGGAGCACATATAGGGATAATCCTCGGCATGGACAACACCCTGCTCCAGCAGAGCCATATCCACTACCTTTTTCACATCCACCGTAGCAGCGATGTTACTGCCGCAGTGGCAAACAAATACGCCAATTCTTTGCAAAGTGCTCACCTCCGATACTTTCTGAATGCGCTCATCAGCAGCTGCTGGGGCGTTTCTTCGTCCAGCAGCTCCGGAATCTCATCCGGGGTCAGATGGGCCTGACCACGCTGACGAATCACAATCTGCCGAGCCGCGTCAATCAGCTTGCCGGGCTTCACGCCCCGGGGGCAGCGCTCCACACAGGCAAAGCAGCTCAGGCACTTATACAGGGACTTGGAGGCGGTCAGCGCCTCGATGTCCTCATTCTGCACATAGGAAACAAACTGATGGGGCTTGATATCCATCTCGTTGTAGGAAGGGCAGGAAGCGGAGCATTTGCCGCACTTCATGCACTTCAGAGGATTCACGCCGGAAATTTCCTTAATCAGTTCCGCCTGCTTATTCACAGCGCACCCTCCTTCACACCCAGAGCCTCTGCCAGAAGCTCGGTAAAATACACCACCGGCAGCTTGCCGGACTTGTTCAGATTATACTTGCACAGGGGGCAGGCCGTGACCAGGCACTCCGCCTCGAAGCCGGCGGCGCTTTCGCTAATCTTGTCGCACATGGACTTGGCCAGTTCCTTCTCCTTGATGCTGATGTAACCGCCGCAGCACTCGTTGCGGTAGGGATAAATCACAGGAGTGGCACCCAGTGCCCGGATGAAGTCCTCCAAAATGGTGGGATTCTCGGCATCATCAAAGGCCATCACGTTGCTGGGACGCAGCAGCAGGCAGCCATAGTAAGCACCAATCTTCCGACCGGTCAGCGGATTGACCACCTTTTTCTTCAGCTCGTCGAAGCCGATTTTGTCCCGCAGCACCTCCAGGAAGTGCAGCACCTGAGTTTCGCCCTTATAGGGCTCCTCCAGACCCATGTAATTGTTTGCCCGGTTCTGGATATCCTCCACATTGGTCATGTCATCGTTGACACGTTTGAGCACGTGGTAGCAGGCGGAGCAAACCGCCACCAAATCCTGGCCCTTTTCCTTCGCCGCGTTCAGAGCGCGGACAGAGGGCAGCTTGCTTCCGATTTCGTCGCTGCCCAGGGGGTAGACACCGCCGCAGCACTGCCAGTTCTCCAGCTCTTCCAGTTGGAAGCCCAGAGCTTCGGCGCTGGCTCTGGCATATGCGTCCAGATCCTTGGCCTTCGTACGCAGTGTACAGCCGGGAAAATAGCTGTAAGTCATATCATTCCATCCTTAAATATCAAGATTTTTAATAACTTCCTTCAGGGCATTGGCACTGGCCTGGAGCTTGAGAATCTCCTCGTAGGTCAGCTTGGCAGGAACCTTGCCCTTCACGCCATCAGGTCCAATGATGGTCATGGTGCTCAGGCACACATCCTCGATGCCGTACTCGCCATGCATCATGGAGGACACGGTGCTGACAGAGTCATAAGCGGCAACCAGGCTGTTGCAAATCTTATTGACGGAGGCGGAAACCGCATAGAAGGTAGCACCCTTCTTGGCAATGATTTCACCGCCGGACTTGCGGACATACTCCAAAGTTTTCTCGGGGTCCACACGCTCGGTGACGACGCCCTTCTTAATCATCAAATCTTCGTAGTCCGCCAGACCACAGCCGGAAATATCGGCAATGGACCAGGGCACGAAGCTGGTATCGCCATGCTCGCCGAAGACGTAGGCATGGATGTTCTTCTGCGCCACACCGAAGTGCTTGCTCAAATCGTAACGCAGGCGGGCGGTATCCAGCACAGTACCGGAGCCAATGACCTGGCTCTCGGGCAAACCGGAAATCTTGGTGAATACATAGGTCATGATGTCAACAGGATTGCTGACAATCACATACAGCGCATTGGGCGCAACAGCCACGATTTTGGGCGTAATCTGCTTGAGAATGTTCACATTGGTCTGAGCCAGCTCAATGCGGGTCTGGCCGGGCTTGCGGCCCACTCCGGAGGTGATGATGACGATGTGAGAATCCTTGGCATCCTCATAGTCGCCGGCAATCACGGAAATGGGTTCCCGGAAGCTGGCACCCTGGACGATGTCCATGACCTCGCCTTCAACCTTCTCCTTATTGATGTCGATCAGGACAATCTCAGAGGCGATGGTGCCCAAAGACAGGGTGTACGCAATGGTTGCGCCCACGTTGCCGGCACCGATGATGGTTACTTTTCTGCTCATATCTGGCTCCTTTCCTTCCGCCCAAGCGGAGGGTTATTTACATACCATTTTAATAGGTAGCTATCGATAAAATCCTACCGATACATGCTCTATTATAGTATTTCCGACAGGAAAAAGCAAGCCTAAATTCGCCCACATCCTATACAAATTATACATATGCGCCCACCTGTTTTTGTAGATTCTGTCCCATCCTAAAACATCCCAGCTAATTCCCGCTAACTCCAATACGTCAACCACCTCCTCTATGCGCTAAATGATTGTTTTCGGGCATGGCCCGCGGCAAATCGCGTCACCTACCCAGGCGGTAATCGAACACCTTTGGGCACACTCGGTAACGAACGGCTCTGTAAATCGTACAGAAATGTCTGTCATCGCGAGGGCCTTTAGGCCCGTGGCGATCTCCTCTAAAGGGAACTGATA
>JBGVDR010000025.1:0-3782 GCA_045119455.1 Faecousia sp. | reverse complement strand
CTCTGTAAATCGTACAGAAATGTCTGTCATCGCGAGGGCCTTTAGGCCCGTGGCGATCTCCTCTAAAGGGAACTGATATGTTTTATTGTCAGGAGATTGCCACGCCAGCTTACGCTGGCTCGCAATGACGTGCTATTTTTTACACCGCTAAACAGTCATTTATATACCTATCGGTGTTTACACTGCAAACTGATTGAAATAGTCGTACAGGGGGATGAGTTTTTCAAAGAACTCCCCTACCCGTTTGCCCAGTTCCGGACCAAAGATTGCCTCGCTGGGCACCTCCTCCCGGACGCAGCCAATCTGCCGCCGCCATGCATAATAAGGAGCCAGGCGGGGATCGTCGGGCATTTTGGGACGTTTGTAGCGCTCCGCCGTGACGGGCTGTCCCACCGCCGCTTCGGTGCTTGCAATCAGCTCCAGAAATTCATCGGGTTTGGCGGCAATCCGTTTTCGGAACTCCTCGGCTTTGGACGCCGGAGGCTGCCAGTAGAAAAAGCCGTAATGAACCATATCCGGATTGATTTCAAAATACAAGCAAGGATTCTCCGCCCACCACTGCACATCCTTGCGGATGCAAATCCAAAGGCTCTCCTTGTAGGGCACCGGGTGGTGCATGCGGGCATCCCGGTAAATCCGGCTGACCTTCAGCACGTTTCCGGGGCGGTCTAAAAAGGGCTGGAACAAGTCCCTGCCCAGGGCCTTCATGGGCTCGTAGAGGGTGTCAGTATATTGCTTTTTATGCTCCAGGAACCATTCCCGGTTGTTGTTCATACGGATACCCCAGAGAAAATCGATGGTTTCCGGTGTGAAGCCCTGAAACATGGGATTCCCCCCTTTACTCTTTATGCTTGGTAATCCAGCGGATTTGCTTGCGGTACTTCTCTTTATATGCTCCCTCGGGGATTTCCACCACATACCGCTCGGATACGTTAATGACCTTGCTTTCGCCGTATTCGTATTCCCGAATGGCCTGGCTGGTCACACCGCCGGAATAGCGCAGGTGGACGTGACCGTGGAGCAGATAGGTGGGCTTGTAAGCATCCAACAGCTCCAGCAGCGCCTCGAAGCCCCGGTGGGCATTGTCCTCAGCATCGCCGATGCCCTGAGGGGGCGCATGGGTCACCACAATGTCCACACCGCCAACCTTCCGGATTTTACCCTGGAGCTTGCGGATGCGGCGGCGCATCTGCCGCTCGGTGTACTGGTGCTCGCCGGGGTGGTACCACCGGCAGCCGCCCAAGCCCAGAATCCGCACACCGTTGTAGACAATCAGGTGGTCATCGATGCAGTCACAACCCTCCGGAGGATTTTTATCGTAGGCAGTATCGTGATTGCCGTGGACATAAATCACCGGACAGCGTCCCATGGTCACCAGAAAGGACAAGTACTCCGGCTTCAGGTCACCGCAGGAAATAATCAAATCATACCCATCCAGTCTTCCGGGTACATAATAGTCCCACAAGGCGGTGCATTCTTCATCGGAAACAGCAAGGATTTTCACGGTGTGGCCTCCTTTTCGGCTGGGATCTCATCTTTATATACGCCCAGCTCTCGGACCATGGCCCGGGAGATTGGCAGAATCTCATGGAAGCGGGGAATGCTACCCTCCACATTTTCGCACAGCCAGTCCATGCGGAGGATTTCATCGGGGGTGAAGGTACGGCTGCCATCGTTCATGATGGTGCCGTCCTGGGCCCGGATTTGGCGGAAGAAGGGGTCAACGCTGCGGTTCTGCATGCCCTTGCGGAGCATCTCCGCCAGAGTTCGGACGCCTTCGGGCAGTCGCTCGGACAGCCGCACATCCACCACGCCGGTATCCATGCCCCACCAGTAGTTCACTGCCCGGCGGGCGTCGCTTTTGTTGTCCCAGGCGCCGGACATGATGGAGCGGATCACATTCTCATAGAATTTGCCCCACAGCCAGCAAGGCAGGCTCAGAGGATTCATGCTGCCGTCGTCCCCCACCTCATAGGTGCCGTAGTTGAACGAATCCATATCGCTCTGGCCCAGACCGGGCAGTTCCCGATTGGAGATGACCCGGATGCCGTCCCGGATGAAATCTGCCACCGGTGTACCCGGTTGGCAGCTCCAGCGCAGGTCAATCTTTGCCCGGGGGTTTGTCATCTGGGCACCCAGGGCGAAGGCATTGATGGATGCCGGCTCGCCGAAGATGGGATAGGAAGCAATGTAGCCGATTCGGTCATTGTTCGCCATAGCGCCGGCGATGGCGCCGGTGATGAATTTGCCCTCATACAGCCGGCTGTAATAGGTGCGGATACTGGAATAGGGCAAATCCACCGAGCAGTTCAGAAAACGAACCTTGGGGTTCTTCACCGCCGCCTTCAGTGTCGGCAGACTCAACTGGGGTGAGGTCGTAAATACTACCTGGGCGCCGTCCTCCAGCGCCTGGTCGATGGCTTGCTCCGCCAACTCGGCGGTGGTGCAGTCGAAGAAGCTCTGGGTGGTCACTGCCTCGCCCATCACGTCCTCCAGGTACTGCCGCCCCTCGTCGTGAGAGCGAACCCAGCCGCTGCTGTCGGTGCTGAACTGGTGGATAAAGGCCACGTTCAGCCTTTCGGGGGTGTTGGTAATGATACGGGTGAAGATGCCGCCCTTGGCCTTGGGGGTGTCGGTTTCCACCTTCACCGGCTCGGGCTGGGCGATGGAGGTCAAGTCCTCCCAAATGGCCACCAGAGTCTTTTTCAGTTCTTCATGGGATAGCTTACCCAAATCCTGAAACGGATACACCCGGAGCCACAGCAGCAGCGCCTCCTCAGGGGTAAGCGCCAACATCCGCCCGTTGAGCGCCCGGAAGGTCTCCCGGAAATACTGGAAATAGGCGGTGAAGGTCAGCTTTTCCCGGTCGGTCCAGTCTTCGCCCGGCTCCTTGCCAAGCTTGCTGAGCAACCGCTGATAGTCGCCGGGGCGCTGGAACTGGACGTTGTACAACCCGGTGACTTTATAGAAATCGAGGAATTCGTAATAGGCTTTGATACGGGGAGAGCCGTCGTTGTTCGGCAAAATACGGATGACGTTGGCACTGATGCGGGTGGCGCCGAAATGCTTCAGCACGGATACCCGCTTGTTGCCCTCCTGTATGTAGAATTTGCCCAGGTACTCAAAGCACTCCACAGGGTCGCGGATGCCCTCGTCGGACAAATTCGCCATACACAGGCTGACCCATTTGCTGGCGAACTCGCTGTTCTCGTCCAGCAGGGGCAAAAAGCCCGCAGTAAACGACCAAATCCGCCCGCCACTGCGGGTCCCCACAATTCGGTCCATGGGAATCTCCACCAGACCCACCCGCTGGGTAGATTCGGTGGTCAGGTCGGTCAGCAGCTCGTCGAGCACCTCGGGATAGGGATGCCGCCCGGCGTTGACCAGTTCTTTATATTCACGCTGCCCGGCACGTAAAGCGCGGGCATACTCGTTAAAGGCTTCGGTTCTGTTCATGCATTGCCTCCTTCTAGATAAAGTGCATACATTCTCAGCAATTATATCATACCCCTTTTTTGACCATTTTGCAACAAAAAACTGTACGCAGTTTAAGGACTAATGTTTGTACAATATGCCCACTCTGAAAAGTTCTCAGTCATTACCTTTCTGCGATAAATGATTGTTTGCGGGTATGGCCCGCAGCAAATCGCGTCACCTACCCAGGCGGTAATCGAACACCTTTGGGCACACTCGGTAACGAACGGCTCTGTAAATCGTACAGAAATGTCTGTCATCGCGAGGGCCTTTAGGCCCGTGGCGATCTCCTCTAAAGGGAACTGATA
>JBGVDR010000024.1:0-2911 GCA_045119455.1 Faecousia sp. | reverse complement strand
GCAGCAGGCCCGGAATGGGCCTGCATAACTCTTCGTGAAATGGGGTGTGAATATGTCCGACAAGCCTGCAAGCCCTCCGGACACAAGCCCACAGCAAAAAGAGACATTCGGTTCTTATATTCAGATCGTCGGCCCTGTTTTCTATAACAAGGCCTTTTCTGATAAGACCAAGCTGCTTTACGGCCTGCTGGCAGCCATGACCCAGGCTCCCAGGTATTACGCATTTGCAAAAAACAGCACACTGATGCGGTTTCTGAACTGCTCTGAGCGGACGCTGCAGCGGTGCCTTTCGGATCTGGAACAGGCCGGTGAGCTGACCATTGAGAACGGAGAGGGTGGAAGAACACTTCGAAAAATCCGCCTTACCCGATTGCAGCCTTTATACCCCGACAAAAATGACGGGGTAAACCCCGACAAAAATGACGGGGGTAATAATAATAACAGAAAGAGAAAGAGTAAAGGGGCTGCGGCCCCTGTGGCCACACACGATGAGATCATTGACTGGTTTAACGCTTGGGTTGTCAAACTGGATCTCAGCCAGGAGGATTCCGTGGCGCTGTGCACCGATCTGCATGCGCTGGTTGAAAACCGGGAAGCCATCGGCAAGCCCTTTGTCACCATCAATGGTCCCATCCGCATGGCGGGACGGCTTGCGAGTCTGACAGCGGATTCTCCCCATCCGGTGGCTTTGATGCGGTACCTGCTGCATCGGACCATCATCAACAACTGGGCAGATGTGTTTCCTCTGGAAGAGCGGGACTCGGAGGATTTCAATCACTACCTTGCCACAGAGTACGGCATCACAGCAGCATCCGGTTCGGATCCGGAATACTTCTAGGAGGTGACCTATGGCCATCAGTGAACAATGGGTATATGCCCAGCAGTCTGTTCTTGGCAGCGTCCTGATTGACTCCCAGTGCGCCGGCAAGATCATCTTTGGCGTAGGTCCGGAGGATTTCGTGGAAGCCTACCGCTCCATTTACGAAGCCATCCGGGAGCTGTACACCACCGGAAAGCCGGTGGACCCGGTAACCGTGCTGGACAGGATCGGCGGCGGCCCCGCTGCCCGGCAGCTGCTTTCGGATTTGATGGAGATCACTCCAACGGCGGCCAACATCGATGCCCACATTGACATCTGCCGCAAATACAGCCAGCTCCACAAGTACCAGACCATGGGCGATGCCCTGGCCCAGGTGGAATCCGCAGAGCAAGCAGAGGAGATCTTGTCCTCTGCCAATCAGGTAACTGCCGGAAGAGGAATGCAGAGCTGGACCCTGGCGGAAGCGCTGAAGAATTATTTCAACAATTACGGGAAATCCCGGAATTATCTGCACTGGTACATATCCCAGCTGGATCCCAGAATCAAGATGGAAGCCGGTGACTTCTGCTTGCTGGGCGGACGGCCCAGCTCCGGCAAGTCTGCCTTTGCCGTGGAAGCTGCCCTGTACTGGGCCTGTGTCTGCGGCTACCGTGTGGGATTCTACTCCCACGAAACCAGCCGGGAAAAGCTGACCAACCGTCTGATCGCCGCCGCTGCCCGAGTCCCTCTGGATAACGTAAAGGATGGCACGCTGACAGATCAGCAGATGCAGGATGTCTGCCTCATGGCCGCCCGGATCAGCGAGGCCCCACTGGATCTGATTTCCTGCTCCGGCAAGACCGTTGCGGAGATGCAGGCCAATGCCCTGGCGAAAAAGCATCAGATCATCATCGTGGACTATCTGCAGATCGTGGGCGGGCCGGGAAAGGATGAATACTCCCAGGTGTCGGCCATCTCCAAGAGTCTGCACGTGATGTGCCAGCGGCTTGGCATTTTCTGCCTGGCTCTGTGCCAGCTCAGCAGAACGCGGGGCTCCCGGCCATCCTTGGAAGATCTCCGCAGTTCCGGCCAGCTGGAGCAGGATGCGGACGCAGTCTTGTTTCTACATAAGCAGGACGACAAGCCCATGGAGCGGGAGTTCATCATCGCCAAGAACAAGGAAGGCTCCTGCGGTACCACGAGGCTGCATTTTGATGGACCAATACAGCACTTTTCGTATTTCGGGAAAGGTGATCAGCCCCTCGCGGGATATGACTATCTCAAGACTCCCAGGGTGAAAGCTCCTGGGCAGGAGCTGGATCAGCTTTCCATGGATACGGCAGTGCCGTTTGAAAATGAAACGAAATGAGGAATTAACATGGCAATCAGAACCACGGCAATTTTGAACTTGAAGGGAGGGGTGGCGAAGACCACCACTGCCATCAACATGGCGGCCATCCTGGCCACCAAGTACGGCAAGCGGGTGCTGCTGATCGATGCGGACAGCCAGTGCAATACTACCGAGTTTTTCGGTGGAGAAAATACAGGAGACAGTCTGGCGACCATCCTCCGATTCTCCGGGAGCTGCGACGATACCGCAGAGGTTTACGCCCCGAAATGTATTCAGAATACCGGAATCGAAAATCTCGACATGATCCCCGCTGACGACACGCTCATGGACATGGATCTGAGCGCGGCTTCTAGCGGAGTTGTTGACGTGAATGTGTTGCGGGGTCTGGTAGAGGAAGTTCGGGAAATGTATGACTATGTGCTCATCGACTGCCCGCCGGCATTCAATGCCGCAGCGGCTGCGGCACTGGTGGCTGCGGACGATGTGGTGATCCCCATCAAGCTGGATGCGTTCTCTCTCCGGGGTATGGTGAATCTGACCCGGCAGATCAAGAACATGAAGCGCATCAATCCCCGGCTACGGATCGCCGGTCTGCTGCCCACTATGTGGTACAAGGCTCCCGAGATCCAGGATGCAGAGCAGCAGCTTCGGGCCGCAGGATTCCGGGTGTTCCACCACATCCGGCGCAGCGATAAGGTCGATAGAATGACCTTCCAGCAGGAAGCCCTGCTGATCTCCAGCCCCAACAGCGGCGCGGGAAT
>JBGVDR010000023.1:0-4427 GCA_045119455.1 Faecousia sp. | reverse complement strand
ATGACGGGTGCTATCTTCCATACCACAAGCGATACCGAAACCATAGCTTATATCATCACCAAAGAACGCTTACGCACTTCTTCTATCGAAGAGGCAGTATCGGCGGCTATGAATACGCTTGACGGTGCTTATTCCTTGGTTCTGATGTCACCGCAAAAGCTGATCTGCGCACGCGACCCTTACGGCTTCCGTCCCCTCTGTTACGGCAAGACAGCCGACGGTATTTACGTAGTAGCATCAGAATCCTGTGCGCTTCGGGCGGTCGGGGCCGACTTTATCCGAGATATTGAGCCCGGCGAGATCGTTGTGTTCGGCAAGAACGGAATAGAATCGAGACGTGAGCACTGCGGCAGGAAAAGCAAAAAGCTATGTGTATTTGAATACATTTATTTTGCCAGACCCGACTCCGTGATTGACGGTATCTCGGTTCATGCTTCTCGCGTAGAGGCAGGCAGAATTCTTGCGAAGACGCATCCTGTGAATGCGGATATTGTGATCGGCGCTCCTGATTCGGGACTTGATGCAGCACTCGGCTTTAGCCGTAAATTGGGTATTCCATACGGAATCGGGCTCATCAAAAATAAATACATAGGCAGAACCTTTATCTCTCCCGGGCAAGGTGCGAGAATGGACGGAGTGCGTATCAAATTGTCGGCGGTTGAAGAAACCGTGCGAGGCAAGCGAATCGTTCTTGTGGATGATTCCATCGTTAGAGGAAATACTATGGGGCGTGTAGTGGGGCTACTTCGAGATGCGGGCGCTGCCGAGGTGCATATCAGAATATCCTCACCGCCTTTTCTTCACCCCTGCTATTACGGCACGGATATTGATTCAGAGGAGCATCTGATTGCTTGTCACCATTCGGTGGAGGAAATCACGGAGATGATCGGTGCGGACAGTCTCGGTTATCTGCCTGTGTCGGCACTGGATGCGCTTGTCGGTGGAAAGGATTATTGCAGAGCTTGCTTCTGCGGTGATTACCCAACAAGTGTGCCAATCGACGTAAGACGCGACAGATTTGAACAAAAGCTGTCGGAAAGAGGAAAGCAATGATGGAAAAGTATGACAGAAAAATTATCTTGGAGGATGGAGCGGAGTATTACGGATACGGATTTGGAGATACCTCGGATAAGGTGTGCGAGATCGTATTCAATACCTCAATGGTCGGCTACCAGGAGATCGTGTCCGATCCGTCCTATACCTATCAAGCCGTGGTTATGACCTATCCCCTCATCGGTAACTACGGTATTTGCGATGACGATTACGAAACGAACACACCGACGATCGGTGCGCTGATCGTTCGTGAATATAACAATGAGCCCTCAAATTTCCGAAGCGTGGCAACGCTTGACGAAATTATGAAGAAATACAGGATTCCCGGCGTATGGGGAGTTGACACAAGAAAGCTGACACGCTCCATTCGTGATCACGGTTCAAGAAAAGCACTGATCACGGATGCCGATACGCCGATAGAAAAAGGAATTGAGATACTGAGGACGAGCACGATTCCCACCGACGCGGTATCGAAGGTGAGTTGTAAAAATATATGGTACTCCCGCGTGCCCAAGGAACGGTATCACGTGGTTGCCATCGACTGCGGAATGAAGCAGAACATCGTTCGCTCACTTGGTAAGCGAGGATGTTCGGTAACCATCGTACCGTGGGATACAACGGCAGAGGAGATTGAGCATTTGTCACCCGATGGTATCTTCATTTCCAATGGTCCGGGTGACCCCACCGATGTGCAGCCCGTGATCGAAACCATTGGAACGCTTTGCGGTAAGTATCCTATTTTCGGGATCTGCCTTGGACATCAGATCATCTCTCTTGCCTACGGTGCAAAGACCTATAAGCTGAAATTCGGACACAGAGGCGGTAATCACCCCGTCAGGAACGTGGAAACGAACAAGATCGAGATCACCTCGCAGAATCATTCCTATGCGGTTGATACCGAAAGTCTCAAGGAAACCCGCCTTATTCCCACCCACATCAATATTCTCGATAACACCATTGAGGGCGTGGAGTGCAAGGAAGATCACGTGTTCAGCGTTCAATATCATCCGGAAAGCGCACCGGGACCACAGGACAGTGCATATCTGTTCGATAAATTTATTGAAATCATGCAGGAGGAGAAGAGCAATGCCTAAGAGAACCGATATTAAAAAGGTCCTTGTGATCGGCTCCGGTCCTATCGTTATCGGTCAAGCGGCAGAGTTTGACTACGCGGGAACGCAGGCGTGCCTTGCTCTTAAGGAAGAGGGCTACGAAGTCGTCCTTTGTAACTCCAACCCCGCAACGATTATGACGGATACCTCCATTGCGGATAAGGTCTATATGGAGCCGCTGACACTGGAATATATCGCAAAGATCATTCGTTATGAGCGCCCCGACGCGATCCTGCCCGGTATCGGCGGTCAAACGGGACTGAATCTTGCTATGCAGCTTGAGAAGAAGGGAATCCTTAAGGAATGCCGTGTCGAGCTTCTCGGAACAAGCAGTGAATCGATTGAGAGAGCAGAGGACAGAGAGCTTTTCAAGGAGCTGTGCGAGAGCCTCGGCGAGCCCGTTCTTCCCTCGGATATAGCCAAGTCGATTCAAGAGGGTTTGGAGGTTGCAGAAAAAATCGGTTATCCCGTTGTGCTTCGTCCCGCCTTTACGCTTGGTGGAACGGGTGGCGGCTTTGCCGACAATGAAGAAGAATTTCTTCTGCTGATGAAAAACGCCTTGGCACTTTCCCCGGTGCATCAGGTGCTTATAGAGAAGAGCATCAAGGGCTTCAAGGAAATCGAGTATGAGGTCATGCGAGACCACAACGATACTGCCATTACCATCTGTAATATGGAGAATATCGATCCGGTTGGTATTCACACGGGCGACTCCATCGTGGTATGTCCCTCGCAAACGCTTACCAACAAGGAGTATCATATGCTCCGTGACAGTGCGCTCAAAATTATTCGCGCACTCAAGATCGAAGGCGGATGTAATGTACAGTTTGCACTTGACCCATATTCCTTCCAATATTATCTCATCGAGGTCAATCCCCGTGTGTCACGTTCCTCTGCGCTTGCGTCTAAGGCAAGTGGGTACCCAATCGCGCGTGTATCGGCAAAGATCGGTGTGGGTATGACGCTGGACGAGATCAGAATTGCCAACACGCCCGCATCCTTCGAGCCAACGCTTGACTACGTGGTAACCAAGATGCCGCGTTTCCCATTTGATAAATTTGCCGATGCCAATAACTCGCTTTCCACGCAGATGAAAGCAACGGGCGAGGTCATGAGTATCGGAAGAACCATAGAAGAAAGTCTCTTGAAAGCGATCCGTTCGCTTGAAATCGGACTTTGCCATTTGCATCACAAAAAGTTTGATAAGGTATGTGAGGCAGAGCTGCTTGATTATATTAAGATCGGAACAGACGACCGTATCTACGCCATTGCAGAGCTTCTGCGCCGCGGATGTGATGCGGGTAGAATTGCGGCGGCAACTGCCATTGATATGCTCTTTATCCGCAAATTCAAGAACATTGTTGACGAGGAGCAAAACATCAAAGTAAGCAAGAATGACATTGACACGCTTCGCAGGGCAAAAAAGATGGGCTTCTCTGACAAAGAGATTGCGTTGCTTTGGGAGACGAGCGAGCTTGAGGTTTATACGCTCCGCCGCAAGGCAGGCATTGTCCCCGTCTATAAGATGATCGATACCTGTGCTTCCGAGTTTGACAGCTACATTCCGTATTTCTATTCCACCTATGAGGAAGAGAACGAGTCGGTCGTATCCAATAAGAAAAAGGTCATCGTACTTGGTTCGGGTCCGATCCGTATCGGTCAGGGCGTGGAATTCGATTATTCCACCGTTCACGCAGTACAGACCATCAAGGCGGCAGGCTACGAGGCGATCATTATCAACAACAACCCCGAAACCGTTTCCACCGACTACACCTGTTCGGATAAGCTCTACTTTGAGCCGCTTTGCGTTGAGGACGTCATGAACGTGATCGAGCTGGAAAAGCCCGAGGGAGTCATAGCGACTCTTGGCGGTCAAACCGCAATCAATTTGGCTGAGCCGCTTGCCGAGCGCGGTGTAAAGATTATCGGAACCGACTGTGAAGCGATTGAAAAGGCAGAGAACAGGGATGCCTTTGAAAAACTTCTTTCCGAGCTGCATATCCCTCAGCCGAAGGGCAGAGCGGTAACGAGCATTGAGGCGGGTGTCAGAGCTGCAGAAGAGATTGGATATCCCGTGCTCGTTCGCCCCAGCTTCGTGCTTGGCGGCAGAGCGATGCAGATTGTCGCGAAAGAAGAAGCGCTCCGAAACTATCTGAAAACCGCCGTTGAGATTGATGAGGATAAGCCTGTGCTTGTGGATAAATACATTCGCGGCAAGGAAGTCGAGGTCGATGCGATCTGCGACGGTAAGCGTGTGTTCGT
>JBGVDR010000022.1:0-3128 GCA_045119455.1 Faecousia sp. | reverse complement strand
TCTCCGATGCTGTGGGACACTCCATGGTGGATCACCTGAAGGCGTATGCAGAGGAATCGTATTCAGACGAAGAATATGAACAGAAAAAGGGTCAATACACCCATGCCCAGCCCTTTACAAAGGAATCGCTTCTATACCGTGAAATCTTTGAAAAGTACTATCACGGTCAGGGGCAGATGATCGTAGATTTCTGGATGCCGAATAAGGAATGGGAGGGCTGCAATGTAACAGATCCCTCAGCCCGTGTCCTTTCCAACTACGGTGCCAGCGGCAAATAAGCGGGCAGGCCCGCAGCCGATTCCCACGGTACCCGGGTGCTTTTCGTTACGCATCTTGATTGTGCCCGGTATCGTTACCATGTCAATCATACTGGAGGAGTAATTATGGAAAAGAAAGAACAGCTTTACGAAGGCAAGGCCAAGAAGGTATTTGCCACAGAGGATCCGCAGCTGCTGATCGTGCAGTACAAGGATGATGCTACTGCGTTTAACGGCCTGAAAAAGGGTACCATCGTCGGCAAGGGCATCATCAATAACCAGATGAGCAACCGCCTCA
The DNA here is from genome assembly GCA_045119455.1 of Faecousia sp. Classification (GTDB taxonomy): domain Bacteria; phylum Bacillota; class Clostridia; order Oscillospirales; family Oscillospiraceae; genus Faecousia. Next base: position 2,573 of record JBGVDR010000022.1, on the reverse strand, counting down.
TGGCAATGCTGGAGTCAGAAGGCGTCCCCACCCATTTTGTCCAGGAGCTGAGCCAGCGGGAAACACTGGTAAAGAAGGTCAGCATTGTCCCACTGGAGGTCATCGTTCGCAACATTGCCGCCGGCTCCTTCTCTAAGCGCTACGGTGTGGATGAGGGTGTTGTATTCGATCAACCTACCATTGAATTTTCCTATAAAAACGATGAGCTGGGTGATCCGCTGCTGAACACCAAGCATGCCTTGGCACTGAAGGTGGCGACCCCGGAGGAGATCGAGACCATCGAACGGTATTCTCTGAAGATCAATGAGGTGTTGAAGTCCTGCTGGCTCTCCTGCGGTGTCATACTGGTAGATTTCAAACTGGAATTTGGCAGACTTGCTGACGGTACGATCGTTCTGGCTGACGAGATCAGCCCGGATACCTGCCGCCTGTGGGACAGCAAAACACATGAAAAACTGGATAAGGACCGTTTTCGCCGGGATCTTGGTGGTGTGGAAGAAGCTTACGCCGAGATCAAGAAGCGGCTGGAAACCAAGTTGGGAGGATAACAATGGGAAACTGTGCAATCGTAGGCATCAACTGGGGTGACGAGGGCAAGGGCAGAATGGTAGACCTGCTGACGGAAAGCTACGACATCGTCATCCGTTACCAGGGTGGCGGCAACGCAGGCCATACCGTGATCAATGAATACGGCAAATTTGCTCTGCATCTGCTGCCCTCCGGCATTTTCCGCAAGGGTGTTGTAAACATCCTTGGAAACGGTGTTGCCCTTGACCCGGAAAATCTCTGGAAAGAAATTGAGGAAGTCACAGCCAAAGGCGTTCCGATTACACCCGAGAACCTAAAAATCAGTGACCGGGCATCGTTGTTGCTGCCTTGGCACCGGGAATTGGATGGTCTGGAAGAAGCTCGCCTTGCGGACAAGAAATATGGCTCCACAAAGCAGGGCATTGCCCCGTTCTATTCCGATAAATATCAGAAAAAGACCATCATGGCTGGCGAGCTGCTTTACCCGGAGCATTTTCAGGAGCATCTGAACGATCTGCTTGACTGGAAGGATCTTACACTCATCGGTGTCTACGGTGCGGAACCGGTAAAGGTTGAGGAACTTCGGGAGTGGATCGACACTTATTGTGAAAAAATCAAGCCCTTCATTTGTGACACAGGTGCGTTCCTGAGAAAGGCTCAGGCAGACGGGAAAGACATCCTTTTTGAAGCACAGCTGGGTGCCCTGCGGGATCTGGACTACGGCATCTATCCCTATACCACATCCTCCAATGCGATTGCCTCTTACGCACCGGTAGGATCCGGGCTGCCCTCTGCCAAAATCGACGAGGTCATCGGCGTAGTGAAAGCCTATTCCACCTGTGTGGGCGAAGGTCCCTTTGTTTGTGAGATGTTTGGAGAGGAGGCAGAAGCGCTTCGGGAAGCAGGCTTTGAGTACGGCGCGAAAACCGGCCGTCCTCGCAGAGTTGGTCCCATTGACATTGTGGCTACCCGCTACGGTGTTCAGGTCCAGGCAGCTACCAATATCGCACTTACCAAGCTGGATGTGCTTAGTTATCTGGACAAGATCCCGGTTTGCACCCATTACACAGTGGACGGTAAGGAAACGGACGAATTTCCATTCCCCTCTGTGCTGGATAGTGCCAAGCCGGTGATCGAGTATATGGACGGCTGGAAGTGTGATATTTCCGGTATCCGCAAGTGGGAAGACCTGCCCGCTGAAGCACAGCGGTATGTAGAATTCATTGAAAAAGAAATCGGCTGTCATGTAGGCTTCATTTCCGTTGGTCCGGAGCGTGACAGTATCATTGTTCGTTAAGGAGAAAGATCATGACAGATAAATACGAATCCCCCCTGAGCTCCCGCTATGCATCCGACTATATGCTGCGCCTGTTCTCGGCTGATCACCGTATTCAAACATGGCGTAAGCTGTGGGTATCTTTAGCAAAGGCAGAGAGTGCTTTGGGTCTGCCCATTACAAAACAGCAGGTTGCCGAACTGGAGGAACACATTGCAGATATTGACTTTGCCTGTGCCGCTAAGCGTGAAAAGGAAGTTCGGCACGATGTAATGGCCCATGTATATGCCTATGGCAAGGCAGCCCCGTCCGCTGCGGGTATCATTCACCTGGGCGCAACCAGCTGCTATGTGACAGACAATGCAGATCTTATCATCTACCGGGATGCCCTAAAGTATCTTCGCACGGAGCTGCTGAAGGTAATTGCCAACCTGTCTTCCTTTGCGGATCAATACAAAGCCGTGCCTACTTTGGGGTATACTCACTATCAGCCTGCTCAACTGGTGACGGTGGGTAAGCGGGCCACACTTTGGATGCAGGATCTTTGGTCCGATCTGGAAGAACTGGATTTTGTGATAGGCACAATGAAATTCCTCGGGTGCCGTGGTACTACCGGCACGGAAGCGAGCTTCCTGGAACTGTTTGGCGGAGACACAGCAAAGATCGATGAAATGAATCGCATGATCTGCGCAGACTTCGGCTTTGACGGCTGTTTCGATGTTTGCGGTCAAACCTACCCCAGAAAGGTCGACAGCCGTATTTTGAATGT
>JBGVDR010000021.1:0-9302 GCA_045119455.1 Faecousia sp. | reverse complement strand
GAAGCGTAAGATCGGTGTCGGCGATAAGATGGCCGGTCGTCACGGTAACAAGGGCGTCGTTTCCCGCGTCCTGCCCGAGGAAGACATGCCCTTCCTACCCGACGGCACCCCCCTGGATGTGGTTCTGAACCCCCTGGGCGTGCCTTCCCGTATGAACATCGGTCAGGTTCTGGAGGTCCACCTGGGTTACGCTGCCAAGGCTCTGGGCTGGAAGGTTGCCACCCCTGTGTTCGACGGCGCCAACGAGAAGGACATCCGTGAGACTCTGAAGCTGGCCGGTCTGCGTGAGGACGGCAAGACCATCCTGTACGATGGCCGTACCGGCGAGCCCTTCGATAACCCTGTTACCGTTGGTTATCCCTACTACTTGAAGCTGCACCACCTGGTCGACGATAAGATTCACGCCCGTTCCACCGGCCCCTACGCTCTGGTTACCCAGCAGCCTCTGGGTGGTAAGGCCCAGTTCGGCGGTCAGCGTTTCGGCGAAATGGAAGTCTGGGCGCTGGAAGCTTACGGCGCCGCTTACACCCTGCAGGAAATCCTCACCGTCAAGTCCGACGATGTCAACGGTCGTGTCAAGACCTACGAGGCAATCGTTAAGGGCGCCAACATTCCCAAGCCCGGTGTTCCCGAGTCCTTCAAGGTTCTGGTCAAGGAGCTGCAGGCTCTGTGTCTGGATATCCGTGTGCTGGACGAGCAGGGTAACGAGATTGAACTCAAGGATGAGGATGAGGGCGATGAGATCATGTACACCTCCGAGCACGAGGAGCAGCTGGTGGTCGGCAGCGCCGATGAGGTGCTGGATGCCGGCTTCGTGATTGACGAGGACAGCCCTGAAGATATTATGGATGTGTTCGGCAGCGCAGACAGCGATGTCGACAGCTACGACGATTAAGGAGGCGTTTTATATGGCAGATGCCACCTTTGATGCAATTAAAATTGGAATCGCATCCCCGGAGATGATCCGGTCCTGGTCCTTCGGCGAGGTTAAGAAGCCGGAGACCATCAATTACCGCACCCTGAAGCCCGAACGGGACGGTCTGTACTGCGAAAAAATCTTTGGACCCACCAAGGATTGGGAGTGCCACTGCGGTAAGTATAAGAAGATTAAGTTCAAGGGCAAGGTCTGTGACCGCTGCGGCGTCGAGGTCACCAAGGCCAAGGTCCGCCGGGAGCGCATGGGCCACATCGAGCTGGCCGCTCCCTGCAGCCACATTTGGTATTTCAAGGGCATCCCCTCCCGGATGGGTCTGATTCTGGACATCAGCCCCAAGATTCTGGAGAAGGTGCTGTACTTCGCTGCCTATATTGTTACCGATCCCGGCGACGCTCCTCTCAGCCTGAACCAGGTTCTGACCGAGAAGGAATACCGGGATATGCGGGAGAAGTACGAAGATGATTTCAAGGCCGGTATGGGTGCCGAGGCCGTCAAGGAGTTGCTGGAGCAGATTGACCTGGAGGTCCTGTCCGAGCAGCTGCGTGAGGAGCTGAAGACCGCTTCCTCTCAGAAGAAGCTGCGTCTGGTTAAGCGTCTGGAGGTCGTTGAGGCTTTCCGGGAGTCCGGCAACAAGCCCAGCTGGATGATCATGGATGTACTGCCCGTGATTCCTCCCGAAATTCGTCCCATGATTCAGCTGGACGGTGGTCGTTTCGCCACCTCTGACCTGAATGATCTGTACCGCCGGGTTATCAACCGGAACAACCGTCTGAAGCGGCTGATTCAGCTGCATGCCCCCGACATCATCATTCGCAACGAAAAGCGGATGCTGCAGGAGGCTGTGGACGCTCTGATTGACAACGGCCGCCGCGGTCGTGCCGTCACCGGTGCCAACAACCGTGCGTTGAAGTCCCTGTCTGATATGCTGAAGGGTAAGCAGGGCCGTTTCCGTCAGAACCTGCTGGGTAAGCGTGTTGACTACTCCGGCCGTTCCGTTATCGTTGTCGGCCCCGAGCTGAAGCTGTATCAGTGCGGCGTGCCCAAGGAAATGGCCATCGAGCTGTTCCGCCCCTTCGTTATGAAGAAGCTGGTTTCCGACGGTCATGCCAACAACATCAAGTCCGCCAAGAAGATGATCGACAAAGGCAAGCCCGAGGTTTGGGATGCTCTGGACGATGTTATCAAGGACCGCCCTGTTTTCCTGAACCGTGCGCCTACGCTGCACCGTCTTGGTATCCAGGCCTTCGAGCCTGTGCTGGTTGAAGGCCGTGCTCTGAAGCTGCACCCTCTGTGCTGTACCGCATTTAACGCCGACTTCGACGGCGACCAGATGGCTATCCACGTACCCCTGTCTGCTGAGGCTCAGGCCGAGGCCCGTGTGCTGATGCTGTCCTCCAACAACCTGCTGCGTCCCCAGGACGGTAAGCCCGTCACCGTTCCCACTCAGGATATGATTCTGGGCGCCTACTATCTGACCTATTCCCGCCTGGGTAAGGCCGAGAAGGGTGCCGAGGAGGTTGTCATCGTCAATGGCGGTGACTCCCAGTGGAATGCGGGCGAAATTGTGGATGCCGATGAGTTCCTGGCTGTGAACAAGGCTCTGGCTGCTGAGGGTAAGGCTCAGGCCACCTTCAAGCCCCGCCTGGCTTACTCCAGCGTGGACGAGGCCATCGCTGCTTACGCTGATGGCGCTGTCGGTCTGCATGCTCCCATTCGGGTTCGTATGGGTAAGGAAATCGATGGTCAGATGGTCTATAAGCTGGTTACCGCCACTGTGGGTCGCCTGATTTACAACGAGCCCATTCCTCAGGACCTGGGCTTTGTCGACCGGAACGATCCCGACCGCGCTTTCGACCTGGAAGTGGACTTCCTGGTTGGCAAGAAACAGTTGGGTAAGATTATCGACAAGTGTATCCAGGCTCATGGCTTTACCATTGCCACCGAGATGCTGGATAAGATTAAGGCCCTGGGCTATAAGTACTCTACCAAGGGCGCTATCTCCGTGTCCATTGCGGACATGGTGGTTCCTGCTGTTAAGTACGAGCTGGTTAAGCAGGCTGAGGGTAAGGTGGTTGAGATTGAAAACTACTACCGCCAGGGTCTGATTACCAACGACGAGCGTTATCGTCTGGTTGTTAAGCAGTGGGAGCAGACCACCAAGGAAGTTACTGACGCACTGCAAGGCGCCATGGATCAGTATAACCCCATCTACATGATGGCGGACTCCGGCGCCCGTGGTAGCATGGCTCAGATTCGTCAGCTGGGTGGTATGCGTGGCCTGATGGCCGATACCTCCGGTCGTACTGTTGAGATTCCCGTTAAGGCAAACTTCCGTGAAGGTCTGTCCGTACTGGAGTACTTTATTTCCTCCAAGGGCGCCCGTAAGGGTATGACCGATACCGCTCTGCGTACCGCGGACTCCGGTTACCTGACCCGTAGAATGGTCGACGTTTCTCAGGATGTCATCATCCGCGAGCACAACTGCGGCACCACCAACGGCATCTGGGTTGGCGCTGTGTACGATAAGAACGGCGATGTTGTGGATTCCTTCGGCAACCGTATCCGTGGCCGTTACCCTGTCAACGACGTGCTGCATCCTGTCACCGGCGAGCTGCTGCACTCCAAGGACGTCATGATGATGCCCGAGGATGCTCAGAAGTTCGAGAAGGCTGGCATCGAGAAGATTTATATCCGCACCATTCTGGCTTGCCGTGCCCGTGTGGGTGTCTGCGCCAAGTGCTATGGCATGAACCTGGCCACCTCTAAGGAAGTGGATCTGGGCGAGGCTGTTGGTATCATCGCAGCGCAGTCCATCGGTGAGCCCGGTACTCAGCTGACCATGCGTACCTTCCACTCCGGCGGCGTTGCGGGTGACGATATCACCCAGGGTCTGCCCAGAGTTGAAGAACTGTTCGAGGCCCGCCGTCCCAAGAAGATGGCTCAGATTGCCGAAATCACTGGTATTGTGTCCATCGACGATACCCGCCGCACCGCTCTGCGTAATATCACTGTTACCGCTGAGGATGGTGAGGTGAAGGTCTACCAGGTGCCTTATTCCGTGGGTCTGAAGGTCGTCCATGGCAAGAAGGTCAACAAGGGCGAGCCCATCACCGACGGTGCGCTGTATCCCCAGGATGTTCTGCGTATTTCCGGCGTTGAGGCTGTCCAGGATTACCTGGTGCAGTCCGTCCAGGCGGTGTACCGCCAGCAGGGCGTTGAAATCAACGATAAGCACATCGAAGTTATCATCCGTCAGATGATGCGTAAGGTCCGTGTGGAAGAGCCCGGTGATTCCTGCCTGCTCACCGGCACCGTTATTGATGTCTTTGAGTTTGAGGATGCCAACGCTGAGGTTCAGGCCCGGATTGATGCCGGCGAGGAGGACCTGCGCTTGGCTACTTCCTCTGCGGTTCTGCTGGGTATCACTAAGGCCGCTCTGGCCACCGATTCCTTCCTGTCCGCCGCCTCCTTCCAGGAAACCACCAAGGTTCTGACTGATGCCGCTATCAAGGGAAAGGTTGACCATCTGGTTGGCTTGAAGGAAAACGTGCTGATTGGTAAGCTAATCCCTGCCGGCTCCGGCATGATGGCCTACCGGGATTTCCAGCCCGGTGTAACCCCTGAGAGCAGACTGACCGAGGATTTTGTTGAGCAGATGAACTAAGATGAAATCCGCCACCCGTCTGGGTGGCGGATTTTTTGTCCACAGATACGAGGAATGAAAGGCTTTATTTGCGGTTGTGCACCAATTATTTGTCCTACGAGTACAGTTGTCCGGGGGAGGGGAATACTAAATTTTTCGGCGGAATTACAGAAAAAATAAATGAAAATTTGTTGACTTTTTCGGAAAAATGAGTATAATACATTTTTGTATGGACACTAAAAAAGATTGTAGAATCCCCAAATGCGGGGATTTGGCGGAATTGACCGGAAAACAGGTCGTCGTCGGGGCAAAGCAGCTGCGAAAAGCCTTCCGGGACGGTCGGGTGGTTCGGGTTTACCTAGCTGAAAATGCTGACCCCGCCATCACTGCGCCCATCGAGGAGCAGTGCCAACTGAATGAAGTTTCCTGTGTCTGGGTCCCCTCTATGGCGGACTTAGGACGCGCCTGCGGCATTGAAGTGGGCGCTGCGGCAGCCGCCGCTATCCGTTGATCTGACCGGGCTTGCCCGTTTGGATATATATACCCGCCGAAAGGCGAGAATTGAAGAAAGGAGAAAGATAATGCCTACTTTTAACCAGCTCGTTAAGAACGGCCGTAAGCAGGTCACCTACAAGTCCACCGCTCCTGCTCTGCAGAGAGGTCTGAACACCCTGGAGAACAAGGCCACCAGCCTGCCTTCCCCTCAGAAGCGTGGCGTTTGCACTGCCGTCCGTACCACCACCCCCAAGAAGCCCAACTCCGCTCTGCGTAAGATTGCCCGTGTGCGTCTGACCAATGGCATGGAAGTTTCCGCTTATATCCCCGGTGTTGGTCACAACCTGCAGGAGCACTCCGTGGTTCTGATCCGCGGCGGTCGTGTCAAGGACCTGCCCGGTGTCCGTTACCACATCATCCGCGGCACTCTGGATACCCAGGGCGTGCAGAACCGGATGCAGTCCCGCTCCAAGTACGGTGCGAAGCGTCCCAAGGCCGGCAAGAAGAAGTAATTCTTTCCGTCCAAATTAACTTGACTTTATTCCAAGCCCTTTCGCAAGGCTTCGCCTTGCCATGATGGTTTTTTATATATAGTAAAAACCTCTGGCCAGGCACAACGAAAGTTAAACTTTCGAGTACCGATGAAAATCATTATAATATGAAGGAGGGAAGCAAAGTGCCCAGAAGAGGTAATGTTCCCAAGAGAGAGGTCCTGCCGGATCCTCAGTATAACTCCGTTCTGGTTACCAAGCTCGTAAACAGCGTCATGCTGGACGGCAAGAAGGGTGTTGCCCAGAAGGTCGTTTATGGCGCTTTCGAAATCGTCGAGAACAAGACCGGTAAGAACGGTCTGGAAGTCTTCCAGCAGGCCATGGAAAACATCATGCCCGCTGTGGAGCTGAAGGCCCGCCGCGTCGGTGGTGCTACCTACCAGGTGCCCATCGAGGTCCGTGCCGACCGTCGTCAGACCCTGGGTCTGCGTTGGCTGACTCTGTACAGCCGTAACCGCAGCGAGAACACCATGAGAGAGCGCCTGGCTGCTGAAATCATGGACGCTGCCAACAACACCGGCGCTGCTGTGAAGAAGCGCGAGGACGTCCACAAGATGGCCGAAGCCAACAAGGCCTTCGCCCATTTCCGTTGGTAATAAAGGAGATTCTTTATGCCTAGACAGTATTCTCTGGAGAATACCAGAAACTTTGGCATCATGGCTCACATCGATGCCGGTAAGACCACTACCTCCGAGCGTATCCTGTTCTACACCGGTAAGAACTATAAGATCGGTGAAACCCATGACGGCTCTGCCACCATGGACTGGATGGTTCAGGAGCAGGAGCGTGGTATTACCATCACTTCCGCCGCTACCACTTGCTTCTGGAAGGGTTGCCGGCTGAACATCATCGACACCCCTGGCCACGTCGACTTCACTGTTGAGGTCGAGCGTTCCCTGCGTGTTCTGGACGGCGCTGTGACCGTTCTGTGCGCTAAGGGCGGTGTCGAGCCCCAGACCGAGACCGTTTGGCGTCAGGCCGACGAGTACAAGGTCCCCCGTATGATCTACGTCAACAAGATGGATATCCTGGGTGCCGATTTCTACCGCGTGCTGCAGATGATCGATGAGCGTCTGAAGTGCAACGCTGTGCCCATCCAGCTGCCCATCGGTTCCGAGGCTTTCTTCAAGGGTAACATCGACCTGGTCGAGATGAAGGCTAACGTCTTCTATGATGACCTGGGTAAGGATGTCCGCGTTGAGGAAATCCCCGAGGACATGGTTGACCTGGCTAACGAGTACCGTGAGAAGCTGATGGACGCTGTCTCCGACTTCAACGATGAGATCATGGAAATGGTCCTGATGGAGGAAGAGGTTCCTGTCGAGCTGATTAAGAAGACCATCCGCGAGGCCACCATCGCTAACGAGATGGTTCCCGTGGTTTGCGGTACTTCCTACAAGAACAAGGGCGTTCAGCAGGTTCTGGACGCAGTGGTTGACTATATGCCCAGCCCCCTGGATAAGAAGGGCATCAAGGGCGTTAACCCCGACACTGAGGAAGAGGATTTCCGTCCCGCTTCCGATGAGGCTCCCTTCTCTGCTCTGGCCTTTAAGATTGCTACCGACCCCTACGTCGGCAAGCTGTGCTACTTCCGCGTTTACTCCGGCGTGCTGGAGAAGGGCACCACTGTCCTGAACTGCACCAAGGGCGCTAAGGAGCGTATGGGCCGTATTCTGCAGATGCACTCCAACCACCGTGAGGACATCGATGTTGTCTACGCTGGCGACATCGCTGCCGTTGTCGGTGTTAAGAACACCACCACCGGTGACACCTTCTGTGATGAGGATCACCCCATCATCCTGGAGTCCATGGTGTTCCCCGAGCCCGTTATCTCTGTTGCCATCGAGCCCAAGACCAAGGCTGGTCAGGAAAAGATGGGCATCGCTCTGAGCAAGCTGGCTGAAGAAGATCCCACTTTCCGCACCTACACCGATCAGGAGACTGGACAGACCATCATCTCCGGCATGGGTGAGCTGCACCTGGAGATTATCGTCGACCGTCTGCTGCGTGAGTTCAAGGTTGAGGCTAACGTCGGCGCTCCCCAGGTCGCCTACAAGGAGACCATCCGTAAGGAAGTGGAGCAGGACACCAAGTACGCTCGTCAGTCCGGCGGTAAGGGTCAGTACGGTCACGTTAAGATCCGCGTTGAGCCCAATGAGCCCGGCAAGGGTTACGAGTTCGTCAACGCTGTTGTCGGCGGCGCTATTCCCAAGGAATATATCCCCGCTGTCGATGCCGGTATTCAGGGCGCAATGGCTGCTGGTGTTATGGCCGGCTATCCCGTTGTGGACGTGAAGGTCACCCTGTTCGATGGTTCCTACCACGAGGTCGACTCCTCCGAAATGGCATTTAAGATCGCCGGTTCCATGGCGTTCAAGGAAGCCTGCCGGAAGGCCAACCCCGCTATTCTGGAGCCCATCATGAAGGTTTCCGTCACTGTGCCCGACGAGTATATGGGTGTCGTTATCGGCGACATCACTGCCCGCCGCGGTAACATTCTGGGTCAGATTACCCGTACCGGTGCTGTCCAGGTGGATGCCAATGTGCCTCTGGCCGAGATGTTCGGCTACGCTACCGACCTGCGTTCCAAGACCCAGGGTCGTGGCAACTACGCAATGGAGCCCAGCCACAACGCTGAGCTGCCCAAGTCCAAGACTGAGGAAATCGTCAAGGCTCGTAATAAGGGCTAATTTTGCGTAAAAAAATTAAAATTTTTCTTGTGTTTCTGGAAAGTTTGTAGTATATTGTATATGATGCTTGCAGAAGCACTGAAACCCATCAATTTTTTGAATACTCTAATTCAAGTAATTTAGGAGGAGATTCCAATGGCAAAGCAAAAGTTTATCAAGAACAAGCCCCACGTTAACATCGGCACCATCGGCCACGTTGACCACGGCAAGACCACTCTGACCGCCGCTATCACCAAGTACCTGTCCCTGAAGGGCTACGCTTCCTTCGAGGACTACGCTTCCATCGATAAGGCTCCTGAGGAGAAGGCTCGTGGTATCACGATTAATACCGCTCACGTTGAGTACGAGACCGACGCTCGTCACTACGCTCACGTTGACTGCCCCGGCCACGCCGACTATATCAAGAACATGATCACCGGTGCTGCCCAGATGGACGGCGCTATCCTGGTTATCGCTGCTACCGACGGCCCCATGGCTCAGACCAAGGAGCACCTGCTGCTGGCCCGTCAGGTCGGCGTGCCCTCCATCGTCGTCTTCATGAACAAGGCTGACCTGGTTGATGATGCCGAGCTGCTGGAGCTGGTTGAGATGGAGATCCGTGAGACTCTGTCCTTCTACGAGTTCCCCGGCGACGACATCCCCGTTATCCAGGGTTCCGCTCTGAACGCTCTGATCTGCGAGTCCAACGATCAGTCCGCTCCCGAGTACGCTTGCATCAAGGCTCTGATGGATGCTGTCGACGAGTATATCCCCACTCCCGACCGTAAGGCTGACCAGCCCTTCCTGATGCCCGTCGAGGACGTCTTCACCATCTCCGGCCGTGGTACCGTTGCTACCGGTCGTGTTGAGCGTGGTATCATCAACAAGAACGACAAGGTCGAGATCGTTGGCCTGCGTGAGGACAATCTGGACACCACCGTTACCGACATCGAGATGTTCCACAAGCTGATGGACTTCGCTGAGGCTGGTGACAACATCGGTGCTCT
>JBGVDR010000020.1:0-18540 GCA_045119455.1 Faecousia sp. | reverse complement strand
TCCATGACCATGACCAACGTGGGTGGCAACCAGTACTGGGGCAACGTGGAGGACATCGTGGCGAAGAACATCGATGAGACCGTGTTTGTCGCTGCAGTGTACACTTACGGCGGTGTCGAGTACGCTACCGGCGTACTGGCCTACTCCGTGGGCAGCTACTGCGAGAGCATGATTGCCGCACAGACCATGACGGAAATCTGCACCGGCGCTGCCGTCTACGGCTACTACGCCAAGGAGTACTTCGCAAACTAATACGTCCTTGCGAGGAGCGAAGCGACGTGGCAATCTCCTGACAATTAAACGCAACGATTTCCTTTAGAGGAGATCGCCACGGGCCTTTCGGCCCTCGCGATGACAAGGAAGTTTTGAGTGCACCTAAATAGTCAAACCGGGAGGGGCTTGCTCCCGCCGTCCATCGCACAAAAATAGGGAGGGGCGATTGCCCCTCCCTTTCATCGGGTTACTGCAGGCCCTGCTCGTAGGCCTCAATCATCTTCTTGACCATCTGGCCGCCGACGGAGCCGGCCTCACGGCTGGTCAGGTGACCGTTGTAGCCGTTGGTCAGGTTCACGCCGACCTCAGATGCGGCCTGCATCTTGAAACGGTCCATTGCTTCCCGTGCCTGAGGAACATTGATCTGGTTGTTGCTCTTCATAATACTCTCTCTCCTTTTTCGTTTTCCGGAAAGCCGCCGCTTTCCGTTGGAAAACGACTTTTTTCTTTCCGTACCCCTATTGTTGCCCGGTGCGAAATTTGTATAACTGGATCTTTGCGGAAAATGAAATAGGATATTCCAAATCTTCATAAAAAACGGGCGCGCCGAAGCACGCCCGTGTGTATTATTTACCTGGTCCGGCGGTGTCTGCGCCGTCGCCCACCAAGCCCAACTCCCGGGCAGCATCCTGACGCATTTTGTACTTCAGAATCTTGCCGGCGGCATTCATGGGGAAGCTATCCACGAAGGAGATGTACCGGGGCACCTTGTGCCGGGCCATGCTGGCCTTGATGTAGTCGGTCATTTCCTCTACCGTCATGGAGCCCTTCTCCTTCAGAATGATGCAGGCCATAATCTCTTCGCCGTATCGCTTATCCGGCACACCGATAACCTGCACATCCCGCACCTTGGGATGGGTGTAAATAAATTCTTCAATTTCCTTGGGATAAATATTCTCACCGCCACGGATAATCATGTCCTTCAACCGACCGGTGATGCGGTACGTACCGTCCGCATCCCGGCAAGCCAGGTCGCCGGAGTGGAGCCAGCCCTCGGCATCCACAGTGGCGCGGGTGGCCTCGGGCATTTTGTAGTAGCCCTTCATGGTGTTATAGCCCCGGGAGCAGAACTCGCCGTTGACACCGTCGGGCACAATCTCGCCGGTTTCCGGATCGATGATTTTGCACTCTACGTGGGGAAAATCATAGCCTACCGTGTTGGTCCTCAAATCCAGGGGATCTGTCCATGCGGACATGGTGCTGCCGGGGGCGGACTCGGTCTGACCATAGACCGACACAATTCCCCGCATATTCATCTCATCCGGCTGAGCGGCCCGGCGCATGAGCTCCGGGGGACAGCCCGCACCGGCCATGATACCCGTTCTCATGTGGGAGAAATCGGTCTTCCGGTAGTCGGGATGGTTGAACATGGCGATGAACATGGTGGGCACGCCGTTGAAGGCAGTAATCCGCTCCTGGTTGATGCAGGCCAAGCTGGACTTGGCGGAGAAATAGGGCAGGGGACACAGCGTTGCACCGTGGGTCATGGAGGAGGTCATGGTCAGCACCATGCCGAAGCAGTGGAACATGGGCACTTGCACCATGAACCGGTCGGCGGTACTCAGCCCCAACCGGTCACCGATGCACTTACCGTTGTTGACCACGTTGTAATGGGTCAGCATAACACCCTTGGGGAAACCGGTGGTGCCGGAGGTGTACTGCATGTTGCACACATCATCGGGCTGAACATTGGCGGCCATCCGATTGATTTCCTCGATGGGAACCAGGGGGGCTCTTGCCATGGCTTCGTCGAAGGTCAGACAGCCCTTCTGCCGGAAATCCACGGTAATGACGTTGCGCAGGAAGGGCAGCCGCTTGCAGTGCAGGGGGGACCCGGCCTTGGTGGTGGCGATTTCCGGGCAAATTTCATTGATAATGTTGCGGTAGTTGGAATCCAACGCAGACTCAATCATCACCAGGGTGTGGGTATCAGACTGACGCAGCAGATATTCCGCCTCGTGAATTTTGTAGGCGGTGTTCACGGTGACCAGCACCGCGCCAATTTTGGTGGTGGCCCAGAAGGTAATGAACCAGGCCGGCACATTGGTTGCCCAGATTGCCACCTTCATACCGGGTTTTACACCCATAGAAACCAGCGCCCGGGCGAAATTATCCACATCCTCCCGGAATTCGGCATAGGTTCGGGTGTAGTCCAGCGTGGTGTACTTAAAGGCATATTGGTCGGGGAATTCCTCTACCATCCGGTCCAGCACCTGGGGAAAGGTCAGGTCAATCAGATCGTCCTTCTTCCACACATACTGACCGGAGCCGTCGTGGTTGTAGTACAGGGACTTTTTCCGGGTCCGGGGATTGTTGAACCGGCTCATGTAGTTGACGAAATGGGGGAAAATAACCTCCCGGTCCTGCAATTCCTCCATCCACTCCGGCTTCCATTCCAGAGAAATAAAGCCGTCGTAGTTGATGGAGCTCAGCGCCCGCATCATGTCCGCCACAGGAAGATTGCCCTCGCCAATCAGATTGTAGGTGTCGGCATCGTCAGAATCCCGCAGATGGACGTGCTTAACGTAGGTGCCCAGATTCTTGATGGTGGCATCGGCGCTCTCACCGAAATCCCGGTAGGGGTGATGCATATCCCACAGGGCGCCCAGATAGTCGCTGGCATAACTCTCCAGCAGGCTTCTCAAGCGGGCGGTGTCGGCAAAAATGCCACTGGTTTTCATCAGCAGGCAAACACCGGTGTCCTCGGCAATTTCCAGTAGCTTTTCAATGTTGCTCCGGAGCATCTCTTCGTTGTCGCCGGAAGCCCAGCCCACCACATAGGGCACCTTCAAATCCTTGGCCAGGGCCATCATCTGGGAGATGGCATCGCCGGCGTCATGACTTTCGGACAAATCCATAGAGGTGTCGATGCAGGGGATAGTCAGCTTCAAATCCCGAAGTTGGCGGACGGTGGCGGCAATTTTGTGCTTGTGGAAGGGACCGCCCCGGTCCATCATTTCCGGGAACTTAAACAGGTTGTATACTTCGATGCCCGTGAACTTCATGTCCAGCGCAGAGCTGAGCAGTTCCTCCCAACTCAGATCGCCCCAACCACGGGTGGAAAAGGAGAGATTCATACATTGTCCTCCTCGTAAACGATTTTATTCAGCGCATTCAGATAAGCCAGAATGCCTGCTCCCACGATGTCCGTGGAGATGCCCTGACCAGAGTACACCTTACCTTCGGAACGGAGCTTGACGATGGTCTGGCCCATGGCTTCCCGACCTTCGGTGACGGCCTGGAGCTGGAAATCGTCCAGCTCATAGTGATGACCGGTGATGCCTTCGATTGCCAAAAATGCAGCATCGATGGGACCGTCGCCCAGAGAAACACCTTCGATGACCTTGCCCTGCTTCTTCAGCTTCAGGTGGGCGGTGGCGGAAACGATGTTGCCGGAGGTGACTACGTAGCTTTCCAGGGTGTAGGTGGGGGGCACCTGCATGGCGGCGGAGGCCACAATGGCATCCAACTCCCGGGCGCTGACCTTTTCCTTCTTCTCGGCGATGGCCTGGAAGGCTTCGAACACCTTGGCGCCGTCCTCCTCGGAAAGGTCATAGCCCAGCCGGGCGGCAACCTTCATCACGGCGGACAAATCATCATGGTTGGTCAGATAAACACTGCCGTCATCCTCCTGCACACCATTGTCGAAGGGGGAGCCGGCGCTCCGACCGGTCTGGCACATCCGGCTAATCTGGTCACAGCTGCGCTTCATGCTGGTGGTGCGGACGCTGCAACTGGCATTGTAAAATTCGCCCTTGGCGGACAGCACCTTGGTCACGTTGGGCAGGCTGGCCACATCCACCCGGTAAGCGGCTGCCTTGATTTCGCCTGCGCCGTAGCGCACAGCGGCAATGGCGCAGGAGTCGGCCATGGACAAATTATCCGAGCAGGAAACACCCAGCACCACGTCCTTCAGCTCCGGCACGTTGGCATACAGTTCCCGCAGAAAGGCGGTGAACTCGTTAGGCAGCATGGCACCGGCGGTGTCGCAAACGGTAACGGTGCCGGCGCCGGCGGCAATGGCGGTGCGGACGGCTTCATATAAGAATGCGCTGTCGCTGCGGGTGGCGTCGTCCGCCACAAATTCCACATCGGCGCAAACCTGGCGGCAGAAGTCGATGGTGGAGCGAATGGCGGCAATCATGGCATCGGGTTTCTTGTGGAACAGGTATTCCATCTGAACCGGGCTCACCGGGGCGCAAACCTGCAGCCGGGGCTTCTTGGCTTCCTTCAGCGCGTTCCAGGTCAGCTCTACGCTCTCCTGGCTCAGGCCCACAGGAACCGCCACGGCGCTTTCCTTCACCGCTGCTGCCACGGACTTAATCCGCAGAGAGTCGATTTTAGCCTGCTCAATGGGCTCCAGCTCAATGACGCTGACCCCCAGCTTATCCAGCAGCTTGCTCAGCTCAATCTTTTCTTTAAAGGACAGGCTGATACCGGCCTGTTTCATGGTTACGTCACTGATTCTGATGTTGTTCATCTGGAATTCCTCCTAATCCGGAATAAAAAAGCCCCTGAGGCATTTGCCTCAGGGACGAACTTAAAAATTCGCGGTACCACCCTGATTATTTTCCCAAAAGGAAAATCCCTTCAGGCTCTAACAAGCCCTATCCCGTAACGGGGGCAACCGGGTTCCATTACTGGCGTAAAGCGTTCACAGAACCGACTCGGGAAGCAGATTGCTCGAATTTTCCGCACCGGCTCGCACCAACCGCCGGCTCTCTGTAGCATCCAATGGGAGCAAATTTTCCGTCATTGTCTTTGAAGTATGTACAGTTGTCATTAAATCATAAATCGCTCCGTTTGTCAACAGGCAGTTTTGCTATTTTTTACATCGGAGCAGAGGAGGGTTTTGTGAGGATTGTAAAAATTAGTACTTTGCGAGAAAAACATTTGACTTTTTGCCACGGACATGATAGACTGTGGACAATACAAAAAAGGCTGTGACGAAGACGGTCCGGCAAGCCTGGTTTTCAGAGAGTCGTCGGTTGGTGCAAGACGATAGCCAAATGCCATCAGACCCATCACTTCCGAGCCGGAGCGCCGAGGCATCCCCCAGGCACTCCCGTCTGCCCGCGTTAAGGGATAGGGCTTGTTAGAGCCTGAAGGGACGGCGCAAGCCGTAATTTGAGTGGTACCGCGGGTATTGTTTTTACTCGTCTCAAGATTTATTCTTGAGACGTTTTTTATTTTTAAGGAGGAAAAAGCTATGAGTAACCAAAATTCTGCCAATCAATTAATGGATATCGCCATGCGAATTCGCGATATGCGGGAAATTTTGGGTTACAGCATTGAGAAGATGACGGAGCTGACCGGCTTTTCCGAAGCCGAGTACCGCAGCTACGAGAGCGGTACGGTAGATTTGCCCTTCACATTCCTGCATAAATGCGCCAAGGCCTTCGGTGTGGAAATCACCGTCCTGCTGGAAGGTCACAGCGCCCGCCTGTCCGGCTACACCGTCACCCGGAAGGCCAAGGGTCTGGTCACCGCCAGCGAGGATGGCATCACCATCCAGGACCTGGCGCCTATGTTCCGCAAGAAGCTGGCGACCCCCTATTGGGTCACCTACCAGTATTCTCCCGAGCTGCAGAACCAGCCTATCCACACCACCACCCACTCCGGTCAGGAATTCAACCTGGTCATCAAGGGCTCCATGAAGATTAAGGTCGGCGACCACGAGGAAATCCTCCGGGAAGGCGACAGCATCTTCTATAAATCCTCCACCCCTCACGGCATGATTGCCATCGACGGGCAGGAGTGCGTGTTCCTGTCCATGATTATGGCCTCCGACACCACTGACCAGCCCCTGTACATCGCCAGCCCCGCCACCGCCGCAGGTCCTGAGCTGCTGTGCCAGAAGTTCCTGCAGGTCCAGGAGGATGACCGTGGCGCTATGACCGGCATCACCTTCCAGGGCACCGACGAATTTAACTTTGCCTTCGATACCGTGGATGCCATCGCTCGTCGGGAGCCTGAAAAGCTAGCTATGGTTCACGTTTCCAACGATATGACCGAGCGCCGCTTCACCTTCAAGGATATGAAGGATGCCTCCGCCCAGAGTGCCAATTACTTTAAGTCTCTGGGTATCAAGCGGGGCGACCGGGTCATGCTGGTGCTCAAGCGCCATTACCAGTTCTGGTTCGCCATTCTGGGTCTGCACAAGCTGGGCGCCATCGCCATCCCCGCCACCAACCAGCTGCTGGAGAAGGACTTTGTCTACCGTTTCCAGGCGGCGGATGTCAGCGCCATCCTCTGCACCGCCGACGGCGATACCGCCCATCAGGTGGAGGTTGCTGAGCAGAAAGCCGGCATGTCCTTGACTAAGATTCTGGTGGGCGGCAGCCGGGAGGGTTGGCATAATTATAATGAAGAGTACCCCCTGTTCAGCCGCCGCTATGTTCGCACCGCCGACGCCCCTTGCGGCAACGACCCTATGCTGATGCTCTTCACCTCCGGCACCACCGGCTATCCCAAGATGGCCATGCACAGCTACAAGTACGCCCTGGGTCATTACGTTACCGCCAAGTACTGGCACCTGTGCCAGCGGGACGGCCTGCACTTCACTATCTCCGAAACCGGCTGGGGCAAGGCCCTGTGGGGCAAGCTCTACGGCCAGTGGCTCTGCGAGGGCGCGGTGTTCGTCTACGACTTCGACCGCTTCGATGCGGAGAAGATTCTGCCCATGTTTGCAAAGTTTAACATCACCACCTTCTGCGCACCCCCCACCATGTACCGCATGCTGATTAAACAGGATTTGAGCGGCTACGATTTGTCGTCCATTCGCCATGCCACCACCGCCGGCGAGGCGCTGAACCCCGAGGTCTTCTACAAGTTCGAGGAAGCCACCGGCCTGCGTATTGCTGAGGGCTTTGGTCAGACCGAAATGACCCTGGGCATCGCCAACCTGGTGGGTACCCAGCTCAAGCCCGGCGCCATGGGCAAGCCCGTCCCCGGATACGGCATCGATCTGGTGGATACCGATGGAAATCCTGTTGCCGACGGTGTCAACGGCGAAATCGTCATCCGTACCGACCCCAAGCCCACCTGCGGTGTGTTCCTGGGCTACTACCGCAACCAGGAAGCCACCGACGGTGTCTGGCACGATGGTATGTACCATACCGGCGACCTGGCCTGGCGGGATGAGGATGGCTACTTCTGGTATGTGGGCCGCGCGGACGATGTGATCAAGTCCTCCGGCTACCGCATCGGACCCTTCGAAATCGAGTCCACCATCATGGAGCTGCCCTACGTTCTGGAGTGCGGTGTTTCCGCCGCTCCCGACGAGGTTCGCGGTCAGGTGGTCAAGGCCAGCATCGTGCTGGTTAAGGGTGTGGAGCCCACCGAGGAGCTGAAAAAGGAAATTCAGAACTACGTCAAGCAGCGCACTGCGCCTTATAAGTATCCCCGGATTGTGGAATTCCGCACCGAGCTGCCCAAAACCATCAGCGGCAAAATCATGCGTAACAAGCTGTAAAAACATGCGCCTCCTTGCGGGGAGGGAATTGTACCCCCCTTCTCGCAAGGATGTTACGAAAATGTGTACTCCCCAACAACACCTATCCCCGCCAGAAATACTTTTGGTACTTGACATTTTCATATTTCGGTGATATGATTCTACATATTTCATAGCAAAGGCCTTGACGGAGAGGGCCTGCTGCAGTTTCATCCCCAGAGAAATGGCGGTCGGTGCAAGCCATGATGTACGCAGTGGGTTTGTCGCTCCCAAGCCGGAGAGAAGAACGCGTCCTGTCAGTAGAACTCTCCCGCGTCAGCTGCGTCAGTGCTTAGGGCTTGTTGGAGCCCGATGAGTGGTATCTGCCGTGAGGTCGATGCAATTTGAGTGGTACCGCGGGTATGTTATGTGCTCGTCTCAAAGAATCATTTCTTTGAGACGAGCTTTTGCATTTTGAGAGGTGTTTTTTATGGAACAAATGATGACCGGCATGGATTATAAGATTCGTGAGGTGGCCCAGCGTATCCGGGAGCTGCGTGAAGTCTCCGGCTTCACCCCCGAGGAGATGGCGGAGCGCACCAACCTAAGCGTGGAGGAGTACCTCCAGTGCGAGTCCGGCAGCCGTAATCTGAGCATTGCGTTTCTTTACCGGTGTACCCTGAGCTTCGGCGTGGACATGGGCGACCTGCTGGAAGGTCGCAGCCCCAAGCTGCAGTCCTATGACCTGACCCGTAAGGGCGAAGGTCAGCGTATCGAGGAAGCCCACCATATGATCGGCTACAACCTGGCCGCGGACTTCCGCAATCGCATCGCTCTGCCTCTGTACATGGAGCTGAAGTATCGGGAAGGCGCTGAGTACGAGGACATTGAGCTGGTTACTCACCAGGGTCAGGAGTGTGACATTGTCATTTCCGGCCGTATGAAGATTCAAATCGGCGGAAGAACCGAAATTCTGGGACCCGGCGATACCATCTACTACGATTCCGGCACGCCCCACGGCATGGTGGCCGTGGACGGACAGGACTGCGCCTTCTATGCCATTGTCTTGAGCAACTCCGCCGCCCGTGAGGGCGAGGCAGTTGCCGCCGTTGCCACTCCCGATACCAAGGTGGTTGCCCCTGATAAGCAGGAGCGCATCTACCGCAAATTCATCAACCGCACTGTGGAGGACGGTTTGCTCACCGCCATCAGCTTCAACGAGCCGGAGAAGTTCAACTTCGCCTTTGATGTCATCGATGAGCTGGGCACCACCAAGCCCGAAAAGCTGGCCATGCTCCATATTTCTGAAAACGGCACCGAGCGCCGGTTCACCTTCCAGGATATCAAGAAGGAATCCGCCCGGGCCGCAAACTACTTCAAGTCCCTGGGCATCAAGCGGGGCGACCGGGTCATGCTGGTGCTCAAGCGCCACTACCAGTTCTGGTTTGCCATGCTGGGTCTACATAAGCTGGGTGCTGTGGCCATCCCCGCCCCCAATCAGCTGCTGGAGAAGGACTTTGCCTATCGGTTCACCGCCGGCAACATCAAAGCCATTCTGGCCACCGCTGACGGCATTGTCACCCAGGAGGTGGATGCCGCCGCTGCCAAGAGTCCCTGCCTGGAAACCAAGATTATCGTCAACGGAAGCCGGGAAGGCTGGCGGAATTTCGACGAGGAATACAGCATGTACAGCTCCCGGTTTGACCGCACGGAGGAAAGCGCCTGCGGCTCCGATCCCATGCTGATGTATTTTACCTCCGGCACCACCGGCTATCCCAAGCTGGCGGCCCATAATTTCAAGTACCCCCTGGGTCATTTCATCACCGCAAAATACTGGCACCGGGTCAACCCCGAGGGTCTGCACCTGACCATTTCCGATACCGGCTGGGCCAAGGCTATGTGGGGCAAGCTCTACGGCCAGTGGCTCTGCGAGGCGGCAATCTTCGTCTACGACTTTGACCGCTTCGATGCGGAGAAGATTCTGCCCATGTTCGCCAAGTACCAAATCACCACCTTCTGCGCTCCTCCCACCATGTACCGGATGCTTGCCAAGCAGGATCTGAGCCGCTTCGACCTTTCCTCCATCCAGCACGCGTCCACCGCCGGCGAGGCGCTGAACCCTGAGGTCTACCGCCAGTTCCAGAAGGC
Source organism: Faecousia sp. (assembly GCA_045119455.1). GTDB lineage: Bacteria > Bacillota > Clostridia > Oscillospirales > Oscillospiraceae > Faecousia. Next base: position 8,687 of record JBGVDR010000020.1, on the reverse strand, counting down.
CACGGGCCTGAGCATCATGGAGGGCTTCGGACAGACCGAAAGTACCATGATTATCGGCAATATCAACGGCGACAGCCACAAGCTGGGCTCCATGGGTAAGCCCGTGCCGTTGTACGATGTGCACCTGTTGGATCCCGATGGCAAGGAAGTGGGCCCCGGCGAATCCGGCGAAATTTGTATCGATATTTCCAAGGGCCTGCCCTGCGGTCTGAGCTACGGCTACGAGGGCAATCCCGAGGTCACCGCCGAAACCTGGCGGGACGGCTTCTACCATACCGGCGACGTGGCTTGGAAGGACGAGGACGGCTTCTTCTGGTACGTGGGTCGCGCCGATGACGTGATCAAGTCCTCCGGCTACCGTATTGGACCATTTGAGATTGAGTCCACCATTATGGAGTTGCCCTACATTCTGGAGTGCGGTGTTTCCGCCGCTCCCGATGAGGTGCGTGGCCAGGTGGTCAAGGCCAGCATCGTCCTGGTTCCCGGCACCGAAGGCACCGACGCGCTGAAGAAGGAAATCCAGGATTACGTTAAGAAGCGCACTGCACCTTATAAATACCCCCGTATCGTGGAATTCCGTACCGAGCTGCCGAAAACCACCAGCGGCAAGATTATTCGCAAGAAGCTGTAAATAGAGTGTCATTGCGATCCAGTCCGCAGACTGGCGAGGCAATCCCCCGAAGTTTCCGAAAGTGTTGGGAGATTGCCACGTCGCTTCGCTCCTCGCAATGACAGCGTCATTCAAGGATTGATACCATGAACCACAAACGCTTAACCTTATTTGCCGGCCATTACGGCTCCGGCAAGACCAATATCGCCGTGAATTATGCCCTGCACCTGGCAGGGGAGGGGAAACGGGTGGTCATCGCTGACCTGGACATCGTCAATCCCTACTTCCGCACCAAGGACTCCGCCAAGGTGCTCCGGGACGCAGGTGTGGATTTGATTTCTCCCCAGTTTGCCAACTCCAACGTGGATTTGCCCGCCTTGCCGGCGGAGGCCTACCGCCTGGTCACTGACCGCAGCACCTACGGCATCATGGACATCGGCGGCGATGACCGGGGCGCCTATGCGCTGGGTCGCTATGTTCCCGCCATCGTGGAGGAGAATGACTACCGCATGGTCTTCGTGGCAAATTGCTACCGCCCCCTGACCCGCACTCCCGAGGAGGCCATGGAGGTCATGGCGGAAATCGAAGCCGCCTGCGGCCTGAAGTTTACGGACATCGTCAACAATTCCAATCTGGGTCCGGAAACTACTCCCGAAACGGTTCTGGATTCCCAAGCCTATATGGAAAGGCTGAGCCGGCTCAGCAGCCTGCCTATTTTCGCCACCACGGCCCAGGCCCACGTGGCAGCCCAGCTCCCGGAGCTGGATACCCCTGTTCTCCCCCTGCAGCTGCAGGAAAAATACTTTGATTTACCATCCCAGAAGCCGCAAGCGCGACCTCTGTGGGGATAAGGAGGAAAAAACCTATGGCAAAAATCACATTCAACACCGACCTGTGCAAGGGCTGTGGCCTGTGTGTCAGCGCTTGCCCCAAGGGCATTCTGGCCATTGATTCCGCACAGATCAACAAAAAAGGTTATTCTCCCGCTGTGATGACGGATCAGGATAAGTGCATCGCCTGCGCCTTCTGTGCCACCATGTGCCCTGACTGCATCATCACCGTCGAGAAGTAAGGAGGTCACATTATGGCAGAACGTGTACTTATGAAGGGCAACGAGGCCATCGCCGAAGCTGCGATTCGTGCCGGTTGCCGCCACTACTTTGGCTACCCCATCACCCCCCAGACCGAAATCGCTGCCTACATGGCCAAGAAGATGCCCAAAATCGGCGGTGTCTTCCTGCAGGCGGAGAGCGAAGTCGCTTCCATCAACATGGTCTACGGCGCAGCAGCCACCGGCTGCCGGGTCATGACCTCCTCCTCCAGCCCCGGAATCTCCCTGAAGGCTGAGGGCCTGAGCTATATCGCCGGCTCCGACGTGCCCGCACTGGTGGTCAACGTCCAGCGTGGTGGTCCCGGTCTGGGCGGCATCCAGCCTTCCCAGTCCGATTACTTCCAGGCCACCAAGGGCGGCGGTCACGGTGACTACCGCATGATTGTCCTGGCTCCCGCCTCTGTGCAGGAGATGGCATCCCTTACCATCAAGGGCTTCAACCTGGCGGATAAGTACCGCATGACCTCCATGATTCTCGCCGATGGCACCATCGGTCAGATGATGGAGCCCATTTCCTTCGAGGATGCGGAGATTGAAACGTATGAAAAGCCCTGGGCCCTCACCGGCACCAACTGCGAGCGCAAGCACAACATCGTCAACTCCCTGTACCTTCAGCCCGACCAGCTGGAGAGGACCAACTTCGAGCGCTTCGAGCGGTACAAGGTTATCGAAGAGAACGAGCCCATGTGGGAAGAATACATGATGGAAGACGCAGAGCTGTGCGTCGTGGCCTTCGGCATCGCCTCCCGTGTTGCCAAGAATGCCGTGGTCGCCGCCCGTGCCGAGGGCATCAAGGTCGGTCTGATTCGCCCCATCACCCTGTGGCCCTTCCCCACCAAGGCCCTGCGGGCCGCCGCGGACAAGTGCAAGGCATTTGTTTCCGTGGAGCTGAACATGGGTCAGATGATTGAGGATATCCGTCTGGCCACCGAGTGCCTGCGCCCCGTTTCCCTGTGCAACCGGGCAGGCGGCATGATTCCCAGCCCCGAGCAGGTGCTGGAGAGCATCCGTCAGGCACAGAAAGGAGAGTAAATTATGGCAATCGTTTTTGATAAACCCAAGGCATTGACCGATACCCCCTTCCATTACTGCCCCGGTTGCCCCCACGGCATCATTCACCGCTTGGTGGCCGAGGTGCTGGACGAGCTGGGTATCGAGGGTAAGACCATCGGCGTGGCCCCCGTCGGCTGTGCAGTTATGGCCTATGATTACTTCGCCTGCGACATGATTGAAGCCGCCCACGGTCGCGCTCCCGCCACCGCCACCGGCATCAAGCGCTGCCGCCCCGATAACATTGTCTTCACCTACCAGGGTGACGGCGACCTGGCCTCCATTGGCATGGCAGAAACTGTCCACGCCGCCGCCAGAAACGAGAATATCACCATCATCTTCGTCAACAATGCCATCTACGGCATGACCGGCGGTCAGATGGCTCCCACCAGCCTGCCCGGTCAGGTCACCCAGACCTCTCCGTATGGCCGTGATGTGAACCACTGCGGCTGGCCCATCAAGGTCAGCGAGATGCTTTCCACCCTGGAGGGCCCTGAGTACATCGCCCGTGTGGCAGTCAACAACGTCAAGAATGTGAAGAATGCCAAGAAGGCCATCAAGAAGGCCTTCGAGAACCAGATTGCTGGCAAGGGCTTTTCCCTGGTTGAGGTAGTCTCCGCCTGTCCCACCAACTGGGGCATGACTCCTCAGAAGGCTCTGGAGTGGGTGGAGAGCGATATGCTGCCCTACTATCCCATCGGTGTCTATAAGGACAGAACCGCAGCAAAGGAGGCCGCAGAATGAAGACGACGCAGATTCTGATTGCCGGCTTCGGCGGACAGGGTGTTCTGTTTGCCGGTAAGTTCCTGGCCTACAAGGGCCTGGTGCAGGATAAGCAGGTTTCCTGGCTGCCCAGCTATGGTCCCGAGATGCGTGGCGGCACCGCCAACTGCTCTATTGTTATTTCTGATACTCCCGTTGGTTCTCCCATCATCACCAACCCCGATGTGCTGGTCGCTATGAACCTGCCCTCTCTGACCAAGTTCGTCAATGACGTGGTTCCCGGCGGCAAGATTTTTATCGATTCTACCCTGATTGACGCCAAGGTGGAGCGCACCGATGTGGAAGTGTTCTACATCCCCGCTACCCAGATTGCCAAGGATGCGGGCTTTGCCACCCTGGCCAACATGGTCCTCATGGGCAAGGTCATGAGAGAGTGCGACGCAGTCAGCTACGATGGCAACAAGGCTACCCTGGAAGCTTTCATCCCCGCCAAGAAGGCAGCGCTGATTGACGTGAACTGCCAGGCTCTGCAGACCGGCTACGATTTCGAGTAAGGAGTGTTCGTTATGCTGGATATTAAAATCAATCTCACTACCGAGCCCAAGGCCAAGCCCGCTCCGGGTCAGAAGCTGGGCTTTGGTAAGATCTTCACCGATCACATGTTCATCATGAACTACACCGAAGGCAAGGGCTGGCACGATGCCCGCATCGAGCCCTTCCATAACATTTCCCTGTCTCCTGCCGCCATGGTTTACCACTATGGCCAGGAAATGTTCGAGGGTCTGAAGGCCTATAAGAACGAAAATGGCGAGGTGTTCCTGTTCCGTCCCGATATGAATGCCAAGCGTACCAACGCTACCAACGACCGTCTGGTCATCCCCCAGATTCCTGTGGAGGACTTCGTCCAGGCCGTCAGCGCCGTTGTGGACGTGGATCGGGACTGGATCCCCACTGAGCCCGGCACCTCTTTGTACATCCGCCCCTTCATCATCGCTACCGATGAGTTCCTGGGCGTTGCACCCTCCAAGACCTATCTGTTCATGGTCATTCTGTCCCCCAGCGGCGCTTACTATGAGAGCGGTCTGGCTCCTGTGGGCATCTGGATTGAGGACGAGTTTGTCCGTGCTGTCCGTGGCGGCATTGGCTTTGCCAAGACCGGCGGTAACTATGCCGCCAGTCTGATTGCCCAGCAGAAGGCTCACGATGCCGGCTACTCCCAGGTTCTGTGGCTGGATGGCGTGGATCGCAAGTACATCGAAGAGGTTGGCGCCATGAACATCTTCTTCAAAATTGCCGGTAAGGTGGTCACCCCCTCTCTGAACGGCTCCATCCTGCCCGGCATCACCCGTAACTCCGTCATCGAGGTTTGCAAGAGCTGGGGCTACGAGGTGGAGGAGCGGAAAATCTCCGTGGATGAGTTGCTGCAGGCCCAGGCCGACGGCACTTTGGAGGAGTGCTTCGGCACCGGCACCGCCGCGGTCATCTCTCCCGTTGGCAAGCTGCGCTACCAGGACGAGGTCATGACCATCCAGGATGGCAACACCGGCGAGCTGAGCCTGAAGCTGTACGATACCATCACCGGTATCCAGCTGGGTCGCCTGCCCGATACCATGGGCTGGCGTGTCAAGGTCGGCAACTAAATAGCAAAAGGAGCCAGGTACCCCCTGGCTCCTTATATTTATGTATGTCATAGCGAGGCTGCCTTGGCTGTCTTTGCAATGATGTGGCAGGGGTCACTCAGCGAAACAATTATTCATCAAAATCACGGTAAAAATGAGTAAAGTAGGGAAGTACCAATTCAATCAATCGTATTATCATTTGCAATTTACCGACCTATCTGTTATCATTTAGACAGAGATAAAATCAACGGGAGGTTGATTGCGTGAGCATGCTAGGTAAACAAATAAAAAAGTACCGCCTTGAAAAGGGGATTACCCAGGAGAAGCTGGGAGAATTGGTGGGGGTAACGACTCAGGCGGTGTCAAAATGGGAGCGGGGAGGCACCCCAGATGTGGAGCTGCTGCCGCAACTGGCGCAGGTGCTGGAGGTGAGCATCGATGCTCTGTTCGGGCGGGAGGACCAAGGCTTTGCGCTTTCCCTGCTCAAAAAGATTGCCTCCATGCCTAATAAAGAAGCCTTCCGATATACCTTCGATATTCTCTGGGCCATAATTCTGGGGTTTATGCCAGAATCAAAATCTATGCCGGAGAATCGCCTGATGATGGATTTGGACCATGAATCTATAGATGCAACCTACCCTGCTTGTTTCGCAAGGGTTATGTACGATGAGGGAACAATCAATGCCCGGGTGTCCTCGGATTTTCGGCACTTTTTCCTGATGCTGGAGCCGGAAGATGGTCTGTTGGCGCAGTTTGCGGATCCGCAGCAGCTACGTCAGGTGTTCGAAGCCCTTGCCGATGAGAATCGGCTAAAAATTATTTATTATTTGTACACCCGGCTCAATACGCCCATTGCTACATCATTGATCAGTAAAAATGTAGGACTTTCTGAACAGGAGGTAGATTGGCACATGGGTATCCTGAGTAAGCAGGGAATTCTGAAGCGTACGATTATTGCTACCTCCGATGGGGAAATTTATTCCTATATGTTCAATCAGGAGGATTCTGTCGTTGCAATGCTGTGCTTTGCGGATGAGATTATCCGGAAGGAAGATCCGAATCTGCTGTGGTCCATGAGCCGTACCAAGCCTATATTCAAATCAAATGGCGGTTGAATCTTGACGAAGCAGTTGAGTCGATATATAGCAGGTTGATTGCTTATTCTTCATTTTTGGTTTATACTTGAGGTACCAATTGAAGGAGGTTTTTGCTATGAAAAGACTGTTTGCAACCCTATTGAGCATTCTGCTTCTGGTATCTACCGCCGCCTGCTCTGCGGATGTATCCCAGGTCGGCGAGCCCAGCCAAACCACTCAGGCCACCAATCCCACCGAATCCCCCGTTGAGGTGATTACGGACGAGGTGAAGGCTGAGCTGGATGCGGTTTTGGCGCAATACAAATACGAGGGCATCGTCTACCTAACCCGCAACGGCAAGGTGGTCTATCAATCAGTTTCCGGCACCAATGATTTGGGAGTGCCGCTCACCGTCGATTCGCCTATGTTCATATGCTCAATTTCCAAGCAGTTTTGCGCCACGGCCATCGTAATGCTCCGAGATCAGGGCAAGCTAAGCCTGGACGATACCCTGGAAAAATATTTCCCTGAATACACTATCGGCAAGGACATCACCTTGAAAAATCTGCTGTCCATGCGCTCCGGCATTTGCAGGGATTATGTGCAGGCGTTAAAAAATCCCGAGCTGTATGCGCAAAAGACTCCAGAAGAATTCAACACCGGGATGATGGAGTGGATTTTCAGCCAGCGGTTGAATTTTGAGCCCGGAACCAAGTTTGAGTACAGTAATATCAATTACATACTGCTGTCCTACGTGGTAGAGAAGGCCTCCGGCCAGAGCTACGAGGAGTTTATCCGTCAGAATATCTTCCAGCCTCTGGGTATGACCCACTCCGGCTTTGTCAATGAGATTTCAAATCATCCCGAATGGGGTCTGACCTATGACAGACTTATGCCAGGAAGTCAACTGGGCGACCAGCCTCAGGGCTGCGGAGATATTGTGACCACTGCTGCCGATTTGGATATTTGGATGACAGCACTGAAAAGCGGCCAGGTGATTTCCCAAGAGAGCTACCGGGAGATGACCACCAATTATAGCCCCGACCAATCAACAGGCTACGGCTATGGCTTGATAAAAGGCATCCGGAATGGATGGGGACATAACGGAGGGAATATGAGCTATACCTCCCGGATGTATTTTAATGTGGAATACGGCTACAACTTTTTTATCGTCACCAATAACACATCCCAATATCGCCCTGATGCGAGCGATGCAACAGCAACCGCCTTTCTGAGAACTTTGTTTGAGGCGGAGGACGATGCCGAATAAACAAAATCCTGCCATTGCAGTCCGCAATGGCAGGATTGTTATATTAGAACTGAACCTGGGCGATGACGCTCTTGAGCTTCTCAGCGGAAGCCTGGAGCTTGCCGATTTCCTCGTCGGTCATGGTGTTGAGAATTTTGCCCCGCACACCGCTGCGATCCACCAGCACCAGGGTGGACAAGCAAACATCATCCACGCCGTATTCGCCGTGCATCATGGTGGACACGCTCAGAGCGGTGCCTGCATCGGAGTAGATGCACTTGCAGATGTGCACCACGGACATGGCAACCGCATAGAAGGTCGCACCCTTGTTCTCGATAATCTGAGCGCCGGACTTCTTAACGAACTCCTCCACCTCGGCGTAGTTCTTGTCCCACTTAATCCGATCCTTGTCGGGGGAGTGGTCCTTGTAGGCGTCGATGTGGTTGTTGGCGATGTGGGCCAGGGACCAGGGCACGAACTGGCTGTCGCCATGCTCGCCGTAGACGTGGGCATGGACGTTCTTGGGGCTGATGCGGAAGCGCTTGGCCAGGGTGGACTGGAGCCGGCTGGTGTCCAGGATGGTGCCGGAGCCGATAATCTGGTTCTCGGGGATGCCGGAAACCTTGTGGAACACATAGGTCAGCACGTCTACGGGGTTGGACACGATGACGTAAATGGCATTGGGAGCGTGAGGGGTCACGTTGGCGGCCACATCCTTCAGGATGTTCACGTTGACCTGAGCCAAATCCAGGCGGCTCATGCCGGGCTTACGGGCCATGCCACAGGTAATCACCACGATGTCGGAGCCGGCCACGTCGGGATAGTCACCGGCACGAACCACGGCGGGGGAGCAGAAGGGAGCACTCTGATAAATATCCAGAGCTTCACCCAGAGCCTTCTTCTTATTCACGTCAACCAGAACAATCTCGGAAGCCACGCCCTGAATCATCAGGTCGTTGGCCACGGTGGCGCCCACGGAGCCGGCGCCAATCACGCTGATTTTGCTCATTGTAAAGATCCTCCTCAGAATCCATAATTTTTATATCGATAAAAATATATCAGATTTCTCGCCGTCTGTCAACTGCATTCTATGCGACCACGAATTCAGTGCGATAAATGATTGTTTGCGGGCATGGCCCGCGGCAAATCGCGTCACCTACCCAGGCGGTAATCGAACACCTTTGGGCACACTCGGTAACGAACGGCTCTGTAAATCGTACAGAAATGTCTGTCATCGCGAGGGCCTTTA
>JBGVDR010000019.1:0-14277 GCA_045119455.1 Faecousia sp. | reverse complement strand
TCTCCTGACAATAAAACATTATCAGTTCCCTTTAGAGGAGATCGCCACGGGCCTAAAGGCCCTCACGATTACAGACATTTCTGTACGATTTACAGAGCCGTTCGTTACCGAGTGTGCCCAAAGGTGTTCGATTACCGCCTGGGTAGGTGACGCGATTTGCCGCGGGCCATGCCCGAAAACAATCATTTACCGCAAAGGAGGTAGAATGTGGAATAAGGCTTGAAATTGGTGGCTAGAATGTGTATACTGAAGATATTCTTACAAGCTTTGGGAGTGATGATATGCAAGCACAAGGAATGAGCGTTGCTGCAAATGCCCAACAGATTCTGGCCCAGCTTCGCCGTGTTGTGGTGGGCAAGGAGCAGACGCTGATTTGGGTTTTGGCCACGGTTTTGGCTAAGGGCCATATTTTGCTGGAGGATATCCCCGGCGTAGGCAAGACCACCATGGCGCTGGCCTTCTCTAAAACCTTGAATCTGGAATGCAACCGGGTGCAGTTTACCCCGGATGTGCTGCCCTCCGATGTGACGGGTTATTCCGTGCTGCAGCAGAGCACCGGCGAAATGGTTTACCAGCCCGGCGCTGTGCTGTGCAACCTGTTTCTGGCCGATGAGCTGAACCGTGCCACCTCCCGGACCCAGTCTGCCTTGCTGGAGGCTATGGAAGAGGGGCAGGTCACGGTGGATGGCGTGACCCATGTCATCCCCCGACCCTTTACGGTCATCGCCACCCAGAACCCCACCGGTGCTGCCGGTACCCAGCTGTTGCCCGACAGCCAGATGGACCGGTTTACCATCCGCTTGTCCATGGGCTATCCTGCTCCGGAGGACGAGCTGACCATGGTGCTGAACCGCCAGAACGGCAATCCTCTGGATTCGCTGCAGCCCATTCTGGAGAGGAACACCCTGACCGCTCTGCAGGATGCGGTGGCGCAGACCTATATTAAGGAATCTCTTGTCCGTTACATTGTCGCTCTGGTGAGCGCAACCCGGAACCACCCCGACATTCTGCGGGGCGCCAGCCCCCGGGCCACCCTGGCCATGACCGCCATGGCCAAGTCCATTGCCCAGCTCCAGGGGCGCAATTATGTGGTTCCTGCGGATGTGAAGACCGTTTTTCTGCCCACCGTTGCCCATCGGTTGCTGCTCAGCCCCAGTGCGGAGGCGAAAAATCTGTCGGCTGAGGCAATTTTGGGGAGTATTCTGTCCGCTGTGCCGGCTCCTGCGCTGAACTGATATGGCTGGACGGCGGATTTTGTTTCTGGTCCTATGGATTGGAGCGTGTTGTTTTTACATTGCTTATCAGCAGTGGATGGCGTGGTTTTTGCTTATGGTAGTGGTAGCGCTGCCCTTCTTCTCCCTGCTGATTAGCCTGCCTGCCATGTTGTCCCTGCGGGTAAAGCCGGATATCCCTGTCGCTGTGACCGTGGGACAGCCCCAGGATTTGGCCATGCTCTATTCCTGTGCCTTGCCGGCGCCGCCCTGGGGGTGCACCTATTCGGTGTATGCGCCATTGACCGGGGAAAAATGGTCGGTGCGGGAAGCTCGTGATTTACCCACTGAGCATTGCGGTGCGCTGATATGCAAGCAGAAGAAAGGGTGGGTACTGGATTATCTGGGGCTGTTCAAGTTGCCCCTGAAGCAGTGCCGGGAGCGGACGATTTTGGTGCGTCCGGTGTCCATTCCCATCCCGAATCTTCCCTCTCCGGAGGAAAAACTCCATAAATTCTGGCGACCAAAGCCCGGCGGCGGATTCTCGGAAAATCACGAGCTGCGGCTTTATCGCCCTGGCGACAGCATCCAGGCCATTCATTGGAAGCTCTCCGCCAAAACAGGCAGCCTGATTCTCCGGGAGCCCATGGAGCCGCTGCATCGGCGGCTGCTGGTGCAGCTGGATTTGTGCGGCAGCCCTGAGCAGTTGGATAGAAAGCTGGGGCGGCTGCTGTGGCTGGGACGGCAACTGCTGGAAAAGCGGCTGGACTTTGAGCTGCAATGCCTGTCCGGCGACGGTCTGCTCCATTGGACCATTGAGGGTAGCGATGGGTTGGATCGGGCGATTGACAGTATGCTCCGTGCTGCCCCTGCTTTCTCCGGCACGCTTCAAGACCGTTACGAGCAGGCGGCCTGGCGATATTTCATCGGAGGTGATGCCGATGAAGCCTAAGCATCTGAACATCCTGTGCGCCGTGGGGCTGAGCTTTTTGCTGAGCTTCGGCGGCCTGGGGTGCATGATTACTGCTTTGGAGCTGAGTGACCGACTGCTGCCGGTGGCGGCAATTTGCCTGCTGGCCGCTGTGGTTACGTCGCTGTGCTTCAGCCTGCGGTGGAGCAGAAAGCTGCTGCCCGCTCTGTGGCTGTGCTGGATGCCGGTTATTTTCTTGCCCCAGTCACCGTTTCTCGACCAGGGGGCGGATTTGCTCCGCCAATTGATGAGCATCTATGGTCCGCCATACGGAATTTCCGTTCCGGAATTTCTATTGGAGACCTCTGCGGATAGCCATTTGTTGCCTCTGCTTTTGGTGGCGCAGCTGATTAGCTTGGGTGTCTGTTGGACGGTGCAGCGGCAATGCTCGCCCATTTTGGCTTATTTCTCATGTGTGCTGCCGGTGGCGGCCTGCATGGTGTTGACGGATACGGTGCCGGCGGTTGCATTGCTGCTGATGTGGCTGACGGGACTGATTCTGCTGGGCATATCCCACAAGGTGCGTCTGCGGAATCGAAACCAGGGGGACCGGTTGACCCTTTACTGCGCCATTCCGGTGGTGCTGGGGCTGCTTTTGCTGACACTGCTGGTGCCCCAGAAGGGGTATTCGCCGCCGGTGAATCTGACCTTCGAACAGATTTCGGATTGGTTTACCGACCACTTTGGTAAGGTAGTGTATGTGGATCCGCCGGAGGAAACCAAGCCGATTAACCTGTCCGACCGGGTGGACTTGCGGGATGCCGACGCGCAGAACAACAGCAAAGATGTGATTATGAATGTGGAAGCCCAGTTCGCCGGTGTGGTGTACCTAAAGGGGCGGGATTACGACGTCTACGGCGGCATGGAATGGATCTCCGACCTTGAGCGGCGGGAGTCCGCCGCTTTCCCCGGATATAACTGGCTGAGCCACCAGGGTCGGCTGCAGGTGACCACAAAGCAGATTAATCAGCAGCAATTTGTGCCGTATTTTACAGATACAGGATATTTATCCACGGGTGGCTCCATAGAAAATGTGGATAATTCCAACATTTTTACCTATTCCTGCTATGCGTTGCGGGAGAATTGGATGCAGCTATGGCAGTCCTATTATTCCGAAACTTCGCCGGAGATTGACAGCCGCTACCTGGAGCTGCCTGCGGAGACCAAGCAATCGGCAAGGAATATTTTGCGGCAGCTTGCTATCCCGAAGGATGCGAATCTGCTGGACCGGGCGCTGTGCATCGGGGAGTTTGTTAAAAATTCCGCCGTCTATAATTTGACACCTGAGCGATTCCCAGAGGGAACGGAAGATTTGGCAATTTGGTTCTTGGAGGAAGCGGAGGAGGGCTATTGCGTCCACTTCGCTACCTCTGCTACAGTGCTGCTTCGGGCGGCGGGCATCCCCGCCCGATATGTGGAGGGCTACATGGTTCCCGTAACCGCGGGGAGAACTGCCGCGGTTCGGGGAGATATGGCCCATGCCTGGGTGGAATATTACCTCAGTGGTGTGGGCTGGGTGGTCCTGGACCCCACGCCCAGCGACGATACCCAGCCGCCTCAGCCCACGGATCCCACCACCGATTCTACCGCCGAGCCCCCCAGCCAACCCACGGATTCTACCACCGAGCCCCCGGAGCCGTCTACGGAGCCCAATATATCCACGAATCCTACCATCCCGACGGATTCGCAGCCCACGGTTCCTGTCGAATCCAATCCTGGCGATACTGAGCCGACGGAGCTTCCTACGGGGGGTGTTTTCGTACCTCCGGAGGAACAGGAGGCTTCTGTGCCGGCGTGGGTGGTGGCAGTGCTGATTGGTTTGGTTGCGGTAATGGCAAGTGGTTGCATCATCAACCTCCAGTGGTATCTGCGCCGTCGGCACCGACTGAAGCGGATGCATCAAGGCCCAAGTAAACAGCGGACGCTGGCCTGGTATCAGGAATGCCAGCGGCTTTGTAGGTATTTAGACGAGCCCTTGCCGAATCTACTGCAGGAACTGACGGAAAAAGCTTGCTTCAGCCCGTATGAGCTGACCAGGCAGGAGCTGGACCAATTCAGCATTTTCCTCCGGACGGGCATCAAGCGGCTGAAAAAACGAAATTTCTTCCGCCGTCTGGTTTACCGCTTCATTTACGCTATTTATTAACAAAAGAATCCCGCTCCGGAAGGAGCGGGATTCTTTTTGATTAATCAGCCAAATCCAAGGGGCGCAGGTAACAGTATTTCTCGAACCGGTTATCATGGGTGTCGGTGAGGAACAGCAGGTGAATTCGGGGGTCAAGGGTTTGAACCTGATCAACGGTGGCATCCAGATTCTCTGCTGCCACGTTCTGCAGGTACAGGCGGCTGCTGCCTGCGGGCAGAGGGAAAGTGGGGTCACTACTCTGGAAGGATACCCAGAATCGACCTGTGGAGCAGGTGTCCGCCAGCGTCTGGGCGGCTTTGGCGATGGCCTGCGCCTTGTCACCGTCAAACTGAATTTGGTCGGTATCCGGGAAACGGAAGTCGGTGTAAACCACCTCGTCAAATCCCATGAGACGCAGCTCCATGGTCACTTGAGTAATATAGTCCAGAGCGCCGTTGGAGGCAGGGTTCAGCCAGTAGGTGTAGTTGTCAGTGGTTTTGTCCAGCCACAGTGAGCCGTTGCCGCCCTTCTTAGGCAGACCGTAATCCACGTTGTTCAGACCGTATTCATAGTCCTGGAAAGCCGGAATTCGTCCAATCACATACAGCTCGCTGCTTAAGAGCCAGGAAAGCAGCTGATCCATCTGCTGCGTGTCCACGTCCTTGGATTCCTTGCCGGAGGTGGAGGTGTAGTAGAAGTGACCCTTGATGTCCTTCACGTCCAGCATCACAGCAGTGCCTTTGGGCAGGGCCTTCAGCTGCTCCAGCAGACCGGGAATGTCACTTTTCAGCTGAGCGGGGTCCACATAGTAGCCGTTGATGCCGATTTTCTCATCCACAGGGGGCAGGGGCAGGCTCTCCTGGGGCTCATCGTAGACGATGTGCACCGTGGGGCCCCGAGAGGGAAGCCCGGCAACCTGACCGGAGGGGAAGGTGGGCGACAGACTAAAATCCAGCCGGGCGCCATCCCTGGTATACACAATGTAGCGACCTACCCAGATAATCCAGCACAGCCAGACAATGGCGGCGATGATGATGGCAATCACCAAGCCCTTGAACAGACGGCTGATGCGCTGACGGGTTCGGTAGGATAAATTCATGCCGGACTCCTTTCCGCAATCACGCAGCGCCAGTCCTCTTTCTGCCGAATCTGGCAGACGGACAGACCGGCCTGCTCCAGCGCCAGGAGTACGTCCGGCAGCCGGACATCCAGAATGCCGGAGAGAATCAGCTTGGTGCCCTTGCTCAGGAAATGTGGCAGGGTGGGGGCAAGGCCGATAATCACATCCGCTACGATGTTCACAAGAACCACATCATAGCTCTGTTGTGCCAGTCGGTCCATCAGAGGCTGATCGGCGGTTACGTTGCCGGTGAGGGCGGTGATACGAGGGGCGAAAAAGTCGTTGTAGGCGGCATTTTCCCGGGCGATATCCTCGGCCTTGGGGTCAATGTCCACGCCGATGGCGGTGGCAGCACCCAGCCGCAGGGCGGCGATGGACAAAATGCCACTGCCGCTGCCCAAATCCAGGCAGGCGCTGCCGGGGGTAATCAGCTGCTCCATGGACTCTATGACCATTTGGGTGGAGGGGTGGGCGCCGGTGCCGAAGGTCAGACCCGGATCCAGGATTACCGGCAGGCGACCGTCCAGATCAGTATCTGCCAGCCAGTAGGGGAGCACCAGCAGTTTTTCACCGATGGGCTGGGGCGGGTAGCTGTCTTTCCAGCTCTGTTCGTAGTCCACCTCGGGCAGGGTGGCGACAGACATGGTCAGGCCCTGCTGGGAAACCAGCGTTTCAAGCCGATTCATGCCGGCACGGTCTGAGTCCTCCAGGTACAGCTTGATGCGGGACATGCCCTGGAGCTGTTGTTGGAGTTCTTCGTCGATGTAGTCCCAATATTCCCGGTTTTCTTCTAAAAATGTTTCAAATTCCGCCTGATCTTCGATAACCAAATCGGAAAATCCTCCGGCGGTAAGGACGTTGGTCACGGTCGCGATGTTGGCGCAAGCGGTGTCGATGGTGATTTCAAGCCAAGCCATGGGCTCCGGTCTCCTTTGTTCTCAGCGTGTCTATTCCTACATTTTACCCCATTCGGCAGGAAAGTGCAACGGGATAATTTGTGAAATTTTCGTTGCCTACTTCCTATTTTCGAAAATTTAGTATATAATAAGATTCAATATCTTTGAAGGAGTCTGCGAATGATTCAAACTATTGAGCTTTTGCCCGGAATTACTCTGCGGTGCTTTCCGGCGGAGCGTTTTAAGCAGGGCTGTTTGAGCCTGCAATTCCTACGGCCCATGTGCCGGCAGGAGGCGGCGGTGAATGCCCTGATTCCGGCGGTGTTGCTCCGGGGCACCCGGCATCGGCAGAATATACGCTCAATCACCGACCATTTGGATGACCTTTACGGTGCGTCGGTGGGAGCACTGGTGCGGCGCATTGGCGATTATCAGACCGTGGGTATGTACTGCAGTTTTATTGAAGACCGCTATGCGCTGTCCGGTGACCGGATTCTCGAACCCATGATTGAGTTTCTTGGGGAACTGTGGCTGGAGCCTCTGACCGAGGAGGGCGTCTTTTCCAAGGAATTCGTGCAAAGCGAGAAGCGGAATCTGATTGCAACCATCGAGTCCGAGCGCAACGACAAGCGTGCTTATGCCGCTGCTCAGATGCTGCGGAAAATGTGCGGAGGCGACAGCTTCGGTATTCCCCGGCTGGGCGAGAAGGAGCAGGTGGAGGACATTGCGCCCGATTTTGCTTGGGCGCACTATCAGAGGGTTCTCCGGGAGAGCCCGGCAGAAATTTTCTATGTGGGCAGTGGCAATCCGGAAACGGTTGCCCGGTTGCTGCGGCGGATTTTTGAGAGAATCCCCCGGGCACCCATGAATCTGCCCGCCCAGACTCCTTTCCGGGACTGCGGCGGCGGCAACCATGTGGAAACCATGGAGGTGGCCCAGGCCAAGCTTGTGATGGGCTTTACCACCCCCATTACCAACCAGAGCCCGGAATTCCCGGCGATGCAGGTGTTCAACTGCATTTTCGGCGCCGGCATGACCAGTAAGCTGTTCATGAACATCCGGGAAAAGCAGAGCCTTTGCTATTCCATCGGCTCGGGCTACTATGGCAGTAAGGGCATCGTCACTGTGTCCGCCGGTATCGACTCGGACAAGGAGCGCGTGGTCACCGAGGGGATTATGATGCAACTGAAGGCCTGCTGTGACGGCAATATTACCGCAGAGGAGTTGACCGCCGGCAAGGAGGCCATTCTTTCCAGCCTGCGGAGCATTTACGATTCGCCTGGCGCCATCGAGGGCTATGAAACCACGGCGGCCATCGGTGGGCTGAAGCTGTCGGTGGAAGAGTACTACCGGGCGGTGCAGGCGGTAACGGCGCAACAGGTGGCGCAGGCTGCACAAACCGTGCGTTTGCATACCAGCTATTTTCTCAAGGGGGTGGCGATGTGATTAAGGACTATCCCAAGCTGGGAGAGCGGCTGGTTCGCCGGGTTCTGCCCAATGGGCTGACGGTGATTGTGGCACAGCGCCCCGGATTTACGAAAAAGCTGGTATATTTCGCCACGGATATGGGCTCTATTCATCGGGAATTTGAGCTGGAGGGTGTAAAATACACCGTTCCTGCGGGAATCGCCCATTATTTGGAACATAAAATGTTTGATTTGCCGGACAAGGATGTTTCTGCGAAATTGGCGGAGCTGGGAGCGAATGTGAATGCCTTTACCAGCTATGATTTGACGGCATATTATTTTTCCTGCACCGAGTATTTTGAAAAGTGCCTGGATTTGCTGCTGGAATTTGTGTCCACCCCTTATTTTACCGCGGAAAGCGTGGAAAAGGAGCGGGGCATCATCGATCAGGAAATCGGCATGAATCTGGATGCGCCGGAGTCGGTGGTGTTTGAGCGACTGATGGAGGGAATGTACCGCCACCATCAGATTCGAGTGCCGATTCTTGGCACCTTGGAGACGATTCGGGAGATTACCCCGGAGCTGCTGGAACTGTGCCACCGGGCATTCTACACCCCGGGGAATATGGTGCTTTGTGTGGTAGGCGATGTGGATCCGGAGCAGGTCTGTGCCCTGGCGCTGGAGCGCCTTGGGGAGCAGAAGAGACCTGTGGGTGTGAAGATTGACACCGAAGTGGAGCCGATGGAGTGCGTTTCGACATATTCCGAGTGTAAAATGGAGGTTGCCATGCCCACTTTTGTGCTGGGTTTCAAGTGCGAGCCCATTGGCTCCGGCGTAGAAACTATGCGCCAGGAAATCATCGGCGATCTGGCGGCGGAAATTCTCTTCGGCGAGGCATCGGAGCTGTACCTGCGGCTGTATGAGCAGGGGCTGATTGATACCTCCTTCGGCGGTGGCTTTGAAACCGTGGACGGCTGCGCCATGCTCAATTGCGGTGGCGACAGCCATGACCCCAAGGCGGTGCGGGATGCAATCCTGACCCGGGCGGCGGAGCTGGCGGAGCAAGGTGTGGACGAGCAGGCTTTCTTGCGGCTCAAGCGCAGCGCCATGGGTCGCCGGATTCGGGATTTGGACAGCTTTGATTCCACTTGCTTCCGGCTGTGCGCTTATCATTTTGATGGCTTTGAATATTTTGATTTTCCTGCGGTTTACGAAATGGTGACGGCAGCAGAGGTTCAGTCATTTTTGACCCGCGTGGTCACCGCAGAGCGTTGCTGCTTGTCGGTGATATTGCCGCTGGAGCATGAATAAGGAGGTTTTTTTGTGCGATTAACGGAAATTTCTTTCCCCTCGGTGGGAATAACGATCAATCCCAGCCCGGAGCTGGATTTGGGCTTTGCTCAGATTCGGATCTACGGTTTGCTGATTGCTGTGGGTCTGATGCTGGCGGTGTGGTATGCCTGCCGCCGGAGCAAGCAGTTCGGACTGAAGTCCGATGATATCCTCGACGGCGTGTTGTGCATTGTGCCCTTTGCGATTCTGTGCGCCCGGCTGTACTATGTAGCCTTCGAGTGGAGCTCCTACAAGGATAATTTTTGGAGCATTTTCTACATTTGGCAGGGTGGACTTGCCATTTACGGCGGTGTTATCGGTGCGGCCATTGGCATTGTGGCATTCGCCAAGGTCAAGAAGGGCAAGGTCAATCTCTTTGCCTTACTGGATTTGACCAGCCTGGGCTTTTTGATTGGTCAGTGCATCGGACGCTGGGGCAATTTCATGAACCGGGAAGCCTTCGGCGCGGTGACAGATAGCTTCTTCCGCATGGGTCTGCTGGACAGCCATACCGGCGTGGTGACCTATTATCATCCCACCTTCCTGTACGAGTCGCTGTGGAATCTGTGCGGTTTTGTGCTGCTGCATTTCCTGTCCAAAAAGCGGAAATACGATGGTCAGATTGCCCTGGGCTATGTGGCCTGGTACGGTCTGGGTCGAACCTTCATCGAGGGGCTGCGGACGGACAGCCTGTGGTGGGGCCCCTTCCGGGTCAGCCAGCTGTTGGCGGCGGTGAGCTGCCTGGCGGCGGTGGGGCTGCTGATTTACTTCCAGATTCGTAAGCCCAATCCGGCGAAGCTATTTGTGAATCGAGTCCAATCTGCCGGGGAGCAGACGACTGCGGAATAACTAAACGGTGCAGACGCATCAGCGGCTGCACCGTTTTTTCGAACAGAAGAAGGCAAGCATGGTCCATGGCAAATCTCGTCACGTATACGGGCGGTAATCGAGCGCCTCTGGGCACACTCGATAACGGACAGCGGTGGTAAATCGTCCCATCAACCATTAAAATGCCGTAGGGTGGAAGCAAGTCCTCGCCCTGCAATATATCAATCATTTGCCGTATCTGTGCGGGGGATTGTATGTTTTGTCAATTTTTAAAAGGGAAAACGGCAGCGGATTTGTGTAATCATAAGGGATGGAAAAATGGGAAAACCCTTGAAAAATAGTTTGGATAATGGTATGATAGGCCAGTAAAACGCTGTCATGGCGGTTCGCCCCTTGGCGAATCGGATTTTCGACGAAGGAGATAGAATATGACACCTCAGGAACTGAACCAGCTTTCCATCAATGCCTGCAAGGTTCGCATGGGCATCATTGCGTCCACCCATGCGGCAAAATGCGGTCACCCCGGCGGCAGTCTGTCTGCCACGGAGATGTTCACCTACCTGTACTTCAGGGAACTGAATGTGGATCCTACCAATCCCAAGTGGGATGATCGGGACCGTTTCGTCCTCAGCAAGGGTCACACCGCTCCCGGCCTGTACACTGCGCTGGCGCTTCGGGGCTTTTTCCCTGTGGAGGATCTGCTGACTCTGCGTAAGGTGGGCAGCTACCTGCAGGGTCACCCCAACATGAACTCCGTCCCCGGCGTGGATATGTCCACCGGCAGCCTGGGTCAGGGTATTTCCGCCGCCTGTGGTATGGCGCTGGCCGCTAAGCTGAAGGGCAAGAGCCACCGGGTTTATACCCTGCTGGGCGACGGCGAAATTCAGGAAGGTCAGGTTTGGGAGGCTTGCATGCTGGCCAGCCACTACAAGCTGGATAACCTGTGCGTGATTATTGATAACAATGGTCTGCAGATCGACGGCGACGTTGCCAAGGTCATGAGCCCGTATCCCATTACCGACAAGCTGGAGGCCTTCGGCTTTGACGTTCAGGCCATTGACGGCCACGATTTTGAGGCCATTGAGGCTGCTATGAACCATGCCCGCACGGTGCAGGGTAAGCCCAGCGCCATCGTCATGAAGACTGTGAAGGGCAAGGGCATTTCCTTTATGGAAAACCTGGCCGGCTGGCACGGTGTGGCGCCTAACGATGCCCAGTATGAGCAGGCGATGAGCGAACTGAATGCCAAACTGGCGGAACTGGAGGGTAAGTAAGATGGCTGATGTGAAGAAGATGGCCACCCGTGACGGTTACGGCAAGGGCCTGGTAGCTCTGGGTAAGGAGCATGATGATATTGTGGTGCTGGATGCCGATCTGGCCGGCTCCACCAAGACCGGTATGTTTGCCAAAGAGTTCCCCGAGCGGCATTTCAACTGCGGCATTGCCGAGGCAAATATGATGAGCGTAGCAGCCGGTCTGGCGGCCAGCGGTCTGACACCCTTTGCTTCCAGCTTTGCCATGTTCGCTTCCGGTCGTGCATATGAGCAGATTCGTAACTCCATCGGATACCCTCAGCTGAATGTGAAGATTGGCGCTTCTCACGGCGGCATGTCCGTGGGTGAGGACGGTGCTTCCCACCAGTGCTGTGAGGACTTTGCGCTGATGCGTTCCATCCCTGGCATGGTTGTAATTTGCCCCGCCGACGGTGTGGAAGCTGAGGCGGCTACCAAGGCGGCTTACGCCTATCAGGGCCCTGTGTATCTGCGGATGGGTCGTCTGGCTGTGCCTGTGTTCCACGAGGAGGGCTTCGAGTTCCAGATTGGCAAGGGCGAGGTTATGCGCGAGGGCGATGATATTGCTATCATCGCCAACGGTCTGATGGTCTACGAGGCAATCAAGGCCGGTGAGACTCTGGCGGCTGAGGGCATCAATGCCCGCATCATCAACATGTCCACTGTCAAGCCCATTGACGAGGAGCTGGTGCTGGCGGCGGCCAAGGAGTGTGGCAAGATTATCACCTGCGAGGAGCACAGTGTGGTCGGCGGTCTGGGTGAGGCTGTTTGCAGCTTCCTGTCGGAGAATTATCCCACCTCCGTGCGCCGCATCGGTGTGCAGGACAAGTTTGGTTTCTCCGGCCCTGCGGCGGAGGTGCTGGAGGCCTTCGGTTTGTGCGAGAGCAACATTGTCAAGGTCGCCAAGGAATTCCTGGGCAAGTAAATATGTTCGGCCGGTGCAGCTTGCACCGGCCGATTTTTTGAGTGCGTCAAAAACGGGAAATGATTGTTTAGCGGTGTAAAAAATAGCACGTCATTGCGAGCCAGCGTAAGCTGGCGTGGCAATCTCCTGATAATAAACCGTATCAGTTCCCTTTAGAGGAAATCGCCACGGGCCTAAAGGCCCTCGCGATGACAGACATTTCTGTACGATTTACAGAGCCGTTCGTTACCGAGTGTGCCCAAAGGTGTTCGATTACCGCCTGGGTAGGTGACGCGATTTGCCGCGGGCCATGCCCGCAAACAATCATTTCCCGCACCAGCAGTTTTGATAACGAAAGCAGGCCGCGTTTTCACGCGGCCTGTTCCTTATTCCATTGCCTCAAAATACTTATCAATACCGTTGGCGATGCCCAGGGCCAGCTTGTCCTGATACGCATCGGTGGCCATCAGCTCGTCCTCCTCGGGATTAGACATGTAGCCCATCTCCACAATGGTCACCGGCACCTGGCACCAGTTGATGCCGCTCATGGTGTCGGTTTCCCAGACATAGCGCTTGGTGGCGCCGGTGATGCTGACCATTTCATCCAGCACCGCATCGGACAGCGCCCGGCACTCCTTATACAGCGCGCCGTTGTAGGGATTGTCCTTGGTCTGGCAGATGGTTTCGATACCGTGGACGGAGCTTTTATCCGCGCCGTTGGCATGGACACGGATGAAGGCATCGGCATACAGGTCGTTGGCGACCTGCGCCCGCTCGGCGTTGCTGATGTTCACCTGATGGTGGGTGCGAATCATCACAACCTCGTAGCCGCGCTCCTCCAGCAGGACACGGAGCTTCTCGGCCACCATCAGATTCAGCTTGTATTCCTCCAAACCGGTGCTGACACCCTGGGTGCCGGAGGCGACCTTAGCCTTCAGCTCGGTGGCACCTGGACCCACAGGCTCCTTTTCGTAGTTGCCCTTAGCCTGATGTCCCGCATCAATGACCACAAGATACTTGCCGGGCTCCCGGACCGTGCCAGCAGGAATGTAGCGAAGCTCCTTGCCCAGCAGGATGGTAATCCAGTCCTTGTCATAGCTGACCACCTGAATCAGGTTGTCCTTCAGCAGAACGCCGTCATCCTTGGCATGCTGGCTGGGCTCCCGGCGAACGGTAACGTTGGTCACCAGGCGCATGGTGGTGGTTTCGGGAAGAGGCGGTTCCGTGGGCTCCGTGGAGGGCTCGGTCACCTCAGAGGAGGGTTCAGACTCCTCGGTGGAGGGTTCGGTAGCTTCCGTGGAGGGTTCTGTGGCTTCCGTGGAGGGCTGGCTGGGGACGAAGGGCACGGTGTTGCTCGGTGCCGTGGAGCCGGTGGTGCCGGTGGGCAACACCGGTTCGTTGGCATCGGGCTTGACAATCAGCAGAACCACCAATGCAATCAGCACGATGCTCAACACCACCGCCGTCACGGTCAAAATCAGATTTGTATTATTTTTTGGTTTTTTCTGGGGCATGGATGGCATCCTCCCATGAATTTGATACCATCATTTTAACGTTTTTACCCGAAAAGTCAATAGCCGATCCACCCTCCGGTAGATTGCCGCCCCCACCATGCACACCGGAATCCACAGCAGCGAAAAAGGCAGGCAAATCTGCCCCCGGAAATTCATGGGCAGCCGCCGATAGTCCCAAACCCGAAACCGTCGATTCACCAGCAGCCCACACCCCAGCTCCAGAGCGGTCACCGCCCCGGCCTCAGTCACTGCCCGGGCCGCCGGATGCAAACGGCTTTTCTCCACCCGTCCAATCAGCAAAAAGCACAGCCCGCCCAAGGCAAACATGGAGCCGTGGGAGCGCCGCCGCCACAAAAGCTCCAGCCCGGTGTAGAGCATACCACCCAGATAAAACAACATACATCGCTTCCAAAATCGCACAAAAACCCCTCCCGCCATAGGATGTGCAAAAAAACTAAAAATTTTTCTTGACAAATGCAGATTGTTTGCGTATAATAAGGAAGCTGATTTCGGCGGTGCCGAAATCCTTTGACCACATGGCGGCATAACTCAGTTGGTAGAGTAGCCGGTTCATACCCGGTATGTCATCTGTTCGAATCAGATTGCCGCTACCAGGCCCGTTGGTCAAGCGGTTAAGACACCGCCCTTTCACGGCGGTAACATGGGTTCGATTCCCGTA
>JBGVDR010000018.1:0-2233 GCA_045119455.1 Faecousia sp. | reverse complement strand
TAAAAGTCATCTGTGTGCATATGCACAGATTTTTCCAAATCTGATTCTTTTGCAACAACAGATGCCGTTGTTGTCTTTCCTGTTCCCGGTGAACCTGTGATTACAATAATTCTTCCTTGATTCATCTATACTTTACCCCCCCACAAATTTCAATTTCCCTTTGCAAAGCGTCCTGTTCCATTTCCTTTTCATAATCCCCACGGGCATAGGCAACATCGCTGATTGCCCGGAGCATCTTATCCTTTGCCAGCTTTTTCATCGCCTTGGCAAGTTCCTCATCCAGCGTACCTCGCTTGATATATCGGTTTATGGTATTCAGCCGGGTTACATATACCTGTTTTATTGGGTGATCGTCCGCAAGTTCTCGCTGCGTTCTGCCTTTCAGATTGCCAATCTGCCGACAGGTGCGGTGCAGCTTGTCCCCCGGTGCATAGCCGCCGCAGTATTTTGTATGCCTTGCGTTGGTGGTCAGGAACCATTTGCCGCAGATACGGCATTTCTTTGGAGCGTGACCGACACACAGCCCCTCAAACAAATCCGTACGGAACATCCCTACAAAAGTCAGGAAGTGCATCCGCTTGACCAGCATCGGCACATCATAGCCGGGACGGAGTGCAGAAACATACTGGATAGAATTATTGGATGCAGCCATCCAGGCATTGCCCTCCGTAATGGAGAACTCCGGCGGGAAATAGGTGCCAAACAGCTTTGCAAATCCTTCTGCTGTACGGTCTGCTTCATTGCCATCTGTTTTTTCAGCAAAATCGAGCATAGCCTTTTGATATTCTCCAAGAGAGTACGCCAGATGCCCGAAAACTGCCGTGTAACGTTGAAGCAGCATTGCATCCGCATACATCGGGACTTCCTCAAATGGCAGTGAATTTGTCGCTGCCTTGATTGCGAACTCTACATATTTTTGTGCGTTCTCCGCTGTAAAGACCGTCTGAATCCGTTCCCGGTGCTTTGGAATGTCCATATAGGAAAACGGAGGGGTAACGCTGAGAATATCAAGCATTGTCAGCGCAGCTTCCCTTACCATGGGAAACAATGCAGAAGCATCCTGAGCGGCGTTCAGCTGTCCCAGCAGCAGATTGATTTTGTCGCACTGCTCGTTCATCCGGGCAAGGGTATCAGCGGATACATTCAGCGCATCACAGGCAAGTGTGCCGATGGGCAGCGTTTTATCCTCATATATGACCGTGTCCTGCCAGAAGTCCAGCGTCATCAATTCCTGATTCATATTCGTCCTCCTGTCCTGTTTTCCTTTTTCTCTCATTATATCATCCAAATGTGAAGAAATCTACTGCTGTCCTGTTTTTTGAAACAGGGTTGTCCTCCGATTAGCCTGTTTTTTGCGAAATCCGGCATAACCATAGTAGAAGGAGCGAAGCACCTGCCACTCGGCGGGTGTTTTTCTTTTTCAAAACTATGAAATGGAGGATTTTCAATGACAATCTATGAAACAATCAAGGCGGCTGTCCCGGTCAGACAAGCCGCCGAACACTACGGGCTGCGGGTCAACCGAAACGGTATGGCTTGCTGTCCGTTCCACAATGACAGGCATCCCAGCTTGAAGCTAAACGAGGACTATTTCTACTGCTTCGGCTGCGGAGCAAAGGGCGATGTGATCGACTTCGTGGCAAAGCTGTTTGATCTTGGCAACTACGAAGCGGTGCAAAGACTGGCTGCGGACTTCGGCATCAGCACCGAGCCGGGACAAGCTGTGGCAGCTCCCCTCAAGTCAAAGCATCCCCACATCCGTCAGTTCCGGGAGGATGAAATGCGTTGCTTCCGGGTACTGACGGATTATCTGCATCTGCTGGAAGATTGGAAGGTGCAATATGCACCCAAAGCACCTGAGGACAAGCTGGATGACCGCTTTGTGGAAGCCTGTCAGATGCTCGACCACATCGAATATCTGGCGGACATTTTGACCGTAGGCACTCTGGAAGAACGGGTTTCCGTGGTGGACGGGCTGGTGAAGGAGGGCAAGATCGCCTTCCTTCAGGACTATGTGGCACATAAGAAAAAGGAGGAACTGTACCATGAACAAAGAAGCAGTACAGAACCCATCCGCTGATTTTGCGGTATGGTTTGACGGCAAAGCAATCAACGAAGTCATTTTCTGTGAAGAATTTCTCAGGGACTATCCCATGATTACGGTAAACGGAACTTTTTTTACAGTCAATGGCATTGTGAACGATGAAAACAGGCTGAAAAAAGAAATCTATGA
>JBGVDR010000017.1:0-3989 GCA_045119455.1 Faecousia sp. | reverse complement strand
AAGGCAAAGGAAAAACGAAACATTGTACCGCACCTCTCCCGCCCCCTACGGGGGCACCCTCCCCAAAGGGGAGGGCTTGCGGCTGCGCCGCGAAACGATAATTTACACTACCACAGAAAGAGAGAATTTGTTTATGGAAGCAATATTCAGCCTTGGCATTGGCTATCTGATCGGCTCCCTCAGCCCAGCGGCAGTATTGGCAAAGATCAAGCACGTGAATCTGAAAGAAGAGGGTACCAAAAATCTGGGTGCTACCAACACCGCACTGGTGCTGGGCCGGGCCTTCGGCATTTTTGTCATGCTGTTTGACATTATGAAATCCTTCTGCGCCTCCCGGCTGGCCCGGTGGCTGTTCCCTCAGCTTGCCATTGCTGGAATGCTGGCAGGCATCGGCGCCATCATCGGACACTGCTTCCCCCTGTTCCTGCACTTTCACGGCGGCAAGGGCCTGGCGGCCTTCGGCGGCATGGTGCTGTCCTACAAGCCCTGGTTCTTCCTGGCCATCGTGGTGCCCGGTGTGGTTTTGATGACCGTTCTGAATACCGGTGTGGCGGTGCCCATGCTGGCAAGCGTCATGTTCCCGGTGATGGTTTGGCTGTACGGCCGGAGCATTCCGGATACGATTTGCGCAGTCATCGCCAGCGCGATCATCGTCGTCATGCATTGGAGCAACCTGAAAAAGGCCATCGCCAACAAGGATGTGATTTCCACCCGGAATTTTTATAAGAATATCCTGTTTAAGAAGAAAGAAAAGTAATCACAGGGCGGCGGTTGGCCGCCCTGTTTTGCGCGAAAAATTCTTGTAAAACCATGAAAAATCTCCTTTACTTTTGGGTAGACTTATGGTATCATCAAAAGGCTGGCTTCGGCCGGACGCAAAAACTATGCCCGTTGCTCAGTTGTGGGAGAAGGCGAAAAACGCATTCCACTGACCCCTACTTGGCTCCCGGGCAATCTATTTGAAAGGTGGAAAACACAATGATCCAGAAGGAAAAGAAGACCCAGGTTATCCTGGAGAACGCTACTCACGAGGGCGACACCGGCTCCCCCGAGGTTCAGGTTGCTATCCTGACCGCTCGCATCAACGAGCTGACTGATCACCTGCGTACCCACAAGCACGACAACCACTCCCGCCGTGGTCTGCTGATGATGGTCGGTAAGCGCCGCAGCCTGCTGGACTATCTGGCTCGCAAGGACATCAACCGTTACCGTGCTCTGATCGCCAAGCTGGGTATCCGTAAGTAAGAATTTTGGAAAGGGCGACGCTTGTCGCCCTTTTTTCCAAAAACTCACACCTTTTGTAGGGGCCGATGCCTACATCGGCCCAACTGTACACGCCCACAAAGGGCCGATGGGGGCATCGGCCCCTACGAAACCGCAAAAACGGGAGATATTTAGCAGTTGAAAGTGTTGCTGAACCTCGGCAATAGTTTCAAGTGCTAAACCTCCCGAAAACAAACATTTTACTAAGGAGGTAAAAACCAATGATTACTCGCAAGCAGTATCCCAACCATCATGTCTACGAGATGGAAATCGGCGGCCGTCCCTTCACCGTGGAGACCGGCAAAGTGGCCGAGCTGGCCAACGCCGAATGCATCTGCCGCTACGGCGACACCGTGGTGCTGGTCACCTGCACCTGCAACCCCATCCCCAAGGCCGGCATCGATTACTTCCCCCTGACCATCGAGTTTGAGGAGAGAATGTACTCCGTGGGCCGTATCCCCGGCTCCTTCAACCGCCGTGAGGGCAAGCCCTCCGAGCGGGGCATCCTGAACAGCCGTATCATCGACCGTCCCATGCGTCCCCTGTTCGATGAGGAGCTGCGTAACGACACCGTCGTGACCTGCACCGTCCTGGCCACCGATCACGACAACCCTGTTGAAATCGTGGCTTCTCTGGGCGCTTCCATCGCCATCGCTTCTTCCGATGTGCCCTGGAACGGACCCGTGGCTACCACCAACGTTGCCTACCTGAACGGCAAGTATATCATCAACCCCACCGCCGATGAGCGTGAGGCCTGCGAGTGCTTCGTGTGCATTTCTTCCACCTTCGAGAAGGTGGTCATGATTGAGACCGAGGCCAACGAGGCTCCCGAGAACATCGTCTACGAGTGCATCCGTGTGGCCCACGAGACCAACATGGAAATCGTCAAGTTCATCAACGGCATCGTCGCTGAGATTGGCAAGCCCAAGTTTACCTTCGAGAAGGCTGCTGTCAACCACGACCTGCTGGACGACCTGATTGAGTACGGTCTGGGCCAGATTGAGTACGCTCTGGACACCGACGACAAGAACATCCGTGAGGAGCGCCTGACTGCCGCCCGTCTGGACTTTGCCGCCAAGTTTGCTGAGAAGTACGAGGATTTCGAGACCCATATCGAGGTCTGCCTGTACAAGATGCAGAAGAAGGTGGTCAAGAAGTGGCTGCTGGCTGGCAAGCGTGTAGACGGCCGTGGCATGGACGATATCCGTCCCCTGGATGCCGAGGTTGGTCTGCTGCCCCGCGTCCACGGCAGCGGTCTGTTCGCCCGTGGTCAGACGCAGGTTCTGTCCATCTGCACCCTGAATACCCTGTCCGCCGCTCAGAAGCTGGACACCATCTACCCCGAGGAAACCAAGCGCTATATCCACCACTACAACTTCCCCTCTTTCTCCACCGGTGAGGCTCGTGCCGCCCGCTCCACCTCCCGCCGTGAAATCGGTCACGGCGCTCTGGCTGAGAAGGCTCTTCTGCCCGTGATTCCCTCCGTGGAGGAGTTCCCCTATGCCATCCGTGTGGTCTCCGAGGTTCTGTCTTCCAACGGCTCCACCTCCCAGGGTTCCATCTGTGGCTCTACTCTGGCTCTGATGGATGCCGGCGTGCCCATCAAGCGCCCCGTGGCTGGTATTTCCTGTGGTCTGATTTCCGACCAGGAGACCGGCGAGTGGAGAACCTTCACCGATATCCAGGGTGTCGAGGACTTCCACGGCGAGATGGACTTCAAGGTGGCCGGTACCTCCGAGGGTATCACCGCCATCCAGATGGACCTGAAGAACAAGGGTCTGACCATGGAAATCATCGCTGACGCTCTGGAGCGTTGCCGTGTGGCTCGTATGGAGATTCTGAACGAGGTCATGCTGCCCTGCATTTCCGAGCCTCGTGCCGAGGTTTCCGAGTATGCGCCCAAGATGATCTCCCTGAAGGTCCCTGTGGATAAGATTCGTGAGATTATCGGTTCCGGTGGCAAGACCATCCAGAAGATTTGTGCCGACACCGGTGCGAAGGTGGACATCGAGGACGATGGCTCTGTGTTCATCTCCGCTGTGGACAGCGCTTGCGCTTACGCCGCTAAGAAGATGATTGACGACATCTGCTTCGTTCCCGAGGTGGGCAAGCTGTACTACGGTAAGGTTGTCCGCATCCTGCCCATCGGCGCTTTCGTTGAGATTGCTCCCGGTCACGACGGCATGGTTCACATCTCCAAGCTGGAGAACCGCCGCGTGGAGAAGGTCGAGGACGTGCTGAATCTGGGCGATATGACCTGGGTCAAGTTCATGGGCTTCGACGAGAAGGGCCGCGCCAACTTCAGCCGCAAGGACGCTCTGAAGGAAATCGAGAACCAGTAATATTTCAAACGACCTTATGCTTTCGTGGCATAAGGTCGTTTTTTAATGCAATTGTAAAAAAATGTGTCATCTCGAGGAGCACTTGTGATTACACCGCTAAACAATATTTACCGCAAAAGAAGAACCGGGAGGGGCGAACCCCTCCCGGTTTGGCTATTTAGGTGCACTCAAAACTTCCTTGTCATCGCGAGGGCCGAAAGGCCCGTGGCGATCTCCTCTAAAAGAAATCGTTGCGTTTAATTGTCAGGAGATTGCCACGTCGCTTCGCTCCTCGCAATGACAAAGATGTTTTGCGGCGGGAGCAAGCCCCCGCCCTACGATATCTGAATCGCATAAACAATCATTTACCGCAAAAGAAGAACCGGGAGGGGCAAGCCCCTCCCG
>JBGVDR010000016.1:0-2175 GCA_045119455.1 Faecousia sp. | reverse complement strand
CGAACTGGTAACCGTTGCAATCCGCGGGGACTTTTTCGTAACCGCTACCGGATCTGCAACCGCAGGCCAGTCCGTGAACGTTGTAACCGCTACCGGTGCAATGACTTACGGCACACCGGGCACCGGTGAAATCGCTACCGGCTGGACAGTTACCGAAGGCGGTACTACTGGCGATCTGATCGTTATTTCTAACCACGGTTAATAGGAGAAGGCTAAAATGAATTTATTTGAAAAATCAAAAGCCCGCGGTATTTCCTCCCCATATGCAAAGGATTTCATGGCATATGACGAAGTTAACGGCAAAATCCGCGTAGACTATGAAAAAACAGCTAAGATGCTTGCTCAGGATGCTGCACTGACTACAGCTGCAAACGTTGGTATTCCTAGCGCACTTGTAACATACATTGACCCTACAGTAACAGAGATCCTGTTCTCCGCTATGAACGCCGGACGCCTGGCACCCGAAGTTAAAAAGGGCGACTGGTCCGACAAATATATGCGTTTCAATGTTACTGAATACAGCGGATCTGTAACACCTTATTCAGATCACGGCGAAAATATCGCAAGTGATGTGAATATTGAATCTCCGGAACGTGAAAACTTTGTTTTCCAGACCGTGATCCGTTACGGCGATTTAGAAGAGGCAACAGTAGCACGCCAGCGCCTGAGCCTTGCATCCGAAAAGCAGAAAGCCGCAGCCACCATCCTTGCAAAGGCGCACAATAAGTTTTATCTGTACGGCGTTGCGGGCAAGAAAACATACGGCTTATTGAACGACCCTAACCTGCCTGTTAGTGCATCCCCGAACTCTATCACAATCGGTGGTAACACCTACAGCACCTGGGCTGATAAGGCCGCACACGATGCCGCAAACGCATCAAATCACGTGTATAACGACGTTTTGAAACTGTGGAACACCTTATGCGCTAATAATGGCGGTAACATCGACGCTGACAGCCCGATCGTGCTCGCAGTATCTAACGCAAGAGCCTCATATCTTAACGCCCTCAATACATACGGTTTGAGCGCTGCAAAGATGTTAAAGGATAATTTCCCTAACATCGTTATTGTTCAGCTGCCTGAATTGAGCACCGGCGCCGGTGAAATGATGTATATGATCGTTCCTGAATTGTTTGCATCACAGACCGCCGAACTGGCTTATAGTGAAAAAATGAGACTGAGTCGCGTGGTTCCTGAGATGTCAGCATTTAAGCAGAAAGCCGTGGGCGGCACCTGGGGCGCGATCATTAAAAGACCGTCACTCATTCAGACCATGACCGGAATTTAAGGTTTATTTTTTCTGTGTTTATCCTTCAGGGGTCCGCAAGGGCCCCGTTTATGACTAGCTAATAATTCAGGAGACAATTTATTATGGCAACACCAAAAAAAGAAAAACTGCAGGTAGTTGAGAAGAGCACCGATGAAGTGAAAATTATCCCGCAGAACTCCAGCACCCAGGTAACCGTGGCCGTACACCTGCCGCACGGGATCATGTTTGACGACGTACCTGTAAAGGGCGGTGGCACAAAGACCGTAATTTTTCCAGGCATTAACGACGGTGAGGGTATCCTCCTGGGCGTGGGTCAGTCCGTAGCGGTTAAAATCGAAAAAGAGGACTGGGAAAACATCATCCGTATGCACGGCAAAGAGCGCGCATTTAATTCATATAACGGTATGCCACCTTGCATTATGCTTATTGACGACCCTAAGGCAATTCACAACAGCCGCGACGTTAAGGCGCAGAAACACGGCCTGGAGCCTTTAGATCCGACACTGCTCAAAGTCGAAGAAGTAAAGAAAAAATAAGCATGTATTGACAATGTAATTACAAAGAGGTGCTATAATGGCCGTTTATGATTTTTCCGTCGGGGTATTTAGATCTGAATACCCGGCGTTTGAGGATGAAACAAAATATCCGGATACAATGATCACAACGGCCTTTACAAGCGCCGAGACCTATTTTCACAATGACGACGCGAGCATATATCCATATGACCCGCCACACAATTATTTCAGAAAATATCTACTAGATCGCGCCACCTGCCACCTGCTCTATATGGCATCGTTACCAGTTGACCAGGTGGGCCGTGTAGCGAGCGCAAGTCAGGGAAGTGTGAGCACGTCGTTTGATCTGCCAAAATCCGGCAATTCAGCCGCCGCAGAGTTCTGGAACCG
>JBGVDR010000015.1:0-2359 GCA_045119455.1 Faecousia sp. | reverse complement strand
CGCTGGCGCGGCATATGGCCGGAGTCGGAAAAAGACACGGTGCAGAAAACTCAATCCCGCTTTGCCGATTATATGGAAATGCTGCGGGATGTTAAAAACCGTGCTGTGGGTGGCATGAAAACAGAGAATCAGCGCCAGTTTGCCCGTGAGAGCCTGGCAAAGATCGACGACATTATGCACGGCATCAAAAAGGATGTACAGCTGCACGGCAGGGCCGACCCTTTAGAGCTTGAACTTTTAGCCCAGCGGTTAAAGATGCACACTGAAAAATTGAGGAAGATCGCAGATTGAGCAACCTAAAATAAAAAATGGTTGATCCTAATCTATAATAGGTTGTAGGGGTGAAAAATGAAGATAGATCACATAATTAACGCGTTCAATCTGGGGCTTAAGTTCTATCGCGACCTGTGCCTGCTGGCCCAGGACAGGGCGCAGAGCGAGATCGCGACAAAGCTCAATAACGAAAAGGGCGACGAAAAGGGCGACGAAAAGGGCGAGCACTGGGTAACCGTTAACGCAGAAAACGGCAACGGCCAGCACGTATTACTGAGTGGAGAGGGCCGAGTTTTAGCGGGTATGGGTGGAAAGTTTACTGGGGTTAAGATTGACAACATACCGCGCAAAAAGTTCATAAATGAAAGAGCCTGGCAACGTAAAGAACAGGCAAACAAAAAGACAATGAACTACACTTTGCCGGCTAAAGTTCACCCGGAACACATCCAAAACCGTGACCGCTCCGGAGAGGCCAGCCGCGAGCAGATCATAGCCATAGCTAAAGATCCTGATTATGACCGTTTGAGTGCAAGCCGGACCCTGGCTGACGGTGCCCCGGTTGTTGCATACGGTAAGATCCCCGCCGCAAATATGGGGCACATTGTCCGCGCTACCGACGCAAAAGGCAAAAAGATAAACGTTCAATATGCGGTTGTTGATGCCGCAGATGTGGCCGCATCGCACGATTATAGCGGCGATCGTAACGATAAATTCTACAGCGATGATCCTAATGTAACCCGTGCTATTGCCGGCAACGGCCGCATAGCCGCGATGCAGAGGGCCTATAAGCAGGGAACCGCCGGAGACTATAAGGATGCACTGATTGACGATCCGACACACGGGATCGACATAGAGAGCATTGTCAAAATCAAAAACCCGGTACTGGTTAGAGTTATGCAGCCTGGTGACGTGACCGCCGATATCGGCGACCGGTCAAACACCGCGGGCGGCATGAACTTATCCGCGATGGAGCAGGCGCAGAACGATACAAAGCGCATAGACCTAAAAGGCATTGAAACATACGCCGACGGGTCACCGACTCCGGCCGCCGTGAGCGCCTTTATTGACCAGATGCCGGAGAGTGAGCGCGGTAACTTAAGGGACGCCGACGGATATCCTACACGCCAGGCGCAGGAACGCCTTAAGGCTGCAATGTTCGCAAAGGCATATAACAGCGAGCCTTTACTGCACATAGCATCCCAGGCCGCAAGCATGGAGCAGGCCCGCATCGTTAAAGGGCTGCAGGGCGCCGCCGCACGCGTCGCCGATATTGCGGAGAGCAATCCGGAAATAAGGGACTTAATCGCCGGAGCCGCTGAGAGGGCTATAGGCGAGGCGCGGACAATGGGAAACATCGCTGATATCGGGATCGAGCGTGACATGTTCAAAACCGAGGAAAGCGACGACGCCGAGCGGGCTATTACAAAAATCTTCAAATCCACAAGCGCAAGGGAGATAACCGGCAAATTGAACGCCGTTGCTAAAGCGCTTAAGGCCGAGGCCGATCGCCCTGAATTTGATTTATTCGGAGCGGTGGAGAAAAGACCGGCCGCCGAGGTAATCACGGAGGCATTAAAGCGTTATGAGTCTTAATTTACACGGCATTGTACGCACTGCGATCAATTTCAATAACGCGGATGAGACGGTCCTCCTGGTCCGCAGTTTAGGCAACGCAAATGTTCAGGGCCGCATAGTCCCGACGTACGGCGAGCCGGAAAGCGTGGGGGCGCAGGTGCAGACGCTGGGCGGTGAAGATCTAAGGGTCATTAACGACACGGAAAGAACGCCGCGGGATCGTAAATTCTATCTGTACAGCACTGCGGACTATACCGCCGCACCTGCGGGCATGATCCGATATCTGGGGCGCACCGGTGATTTTATTTATAGACCGCTTGACGGCACCTATTGGAAAGTCTACCAGGTGGCCGAGGACTTTAGCCCTGCCGGCTGGGTGCAGCTTTTAGCCAGTCAGCAAACGGAAATACCGCCGCAGTTAAGGGAAGTTATGGATAAGTATTTTAACCCTGAGGGAGGTGGCAATGAATAAATCTAAAGCAGTTAAGGCGGCCATCGCATTTAAGCGCGG
>JBGVDR010000014.1:0-3373 GCA_045119455.1 Faecousia sp. | reverse complement strand
TGATAAGAACGGTCTGGCAGGAAAGGTATGGCAGTATTTTATCGCTGTGCCTGATTTCAAGAGTGTCGGTGTGAGAGATGGCAAGCGCTATGAAGGCTGGGCCGCAATCATCCGTGCGGTGAATACCACCGATGCCATGAGTGCTACTATTGAAGAAATTCCATATCCGCTGATCCACCACATTACGAACCGCATTACCCACGAAGTGGAGGGTATCAACCGTGTGATGGTGGACGTGACTCCGAAGCCTGTTGGAACCATCGAATTCGAGTAACTTTTCAGAAAGAGGTAATTTTATCATGGAAAATCTCAAGCTGCTGTATACCGGTAAGACCAAGAATGTTTATGCTCTTCCCAACGGCAACTGCCTGTTGCTGTTCAAGGACGACTGTACCGGCAAAGACGGCGTGTTCGATCCCGGCGAAAACTCCGTTGGTCTGACCATCGAAGGCGTTGGCGATGTGAACCTGCGTATGTCTATCTACTACTTTGAGAAGATCAATGCTGCAGGCATCAAAACACACTATGTTCGTGCCGATTTGGACAACACCACCATGGAGGTTCTGCCCGCCAAGGTCTTTGGTAAGGGGCTGGAGGTCATCTGCCGTCGCAAAGCAGTTGGCTCCTTCTTCCGTCGCTATAATCAGTATTGCACAGAAGGACAGGATCTGCCTTACTATGTGGAGACCACCTTCAAGAACGATGCTCTGGGCGATCCGCTGGTTACCAAGGACGGTCTGGTAGATCTGGGTGTTATGACTGCTGAGCAGTATGACTCCCTGAAGGCTCAGACCCAGGCAATCACCAAGATTGTTGCTGACGATTTGGCTGCAAAGAGCCTGGAGTTGTACGACATAAAGTTTGAATTCGGCTACGATGCTGATGGCAATGTTATGCTGATTGACGAGGTCGCATCCGGCAATATGCGTGTTTACAAAGGCGGTCAGTACATCGATCCCATGACCCTGAACGGCCTGTTCTTTGCCTGAGTTTGCGAGTGGGTACAACAATTCTGTTACATCAATAGCCGTAATTGATTAGTTTGTTAGACCGCATCCGTTCGGGTGCGGTCCTTCACTTTACATAGATTTTATTGCATGAACTGGTGGTAGAGTGGCATTTCTACCCACGAGAGAGTCCAAATCCCTGCAGTAGGTGGAAAACTGCCCGCTGAAATGATACCCTATGTAAGAAATGGAAAGGCAGGTATAATACCTATGAGAACTGTAAAAATCGTTGCGGATTCCTCCGCAAATTTGATGGAACTAAAGACTGTTGCATCTGATGCGGCACCACTGAAGATCATTACCGCTGAGCGGGAATTTGTGGACGATCGGAATCTGGATTTGGATGAAATGATCAGGTATTTCAAGACCTACAAGGGCAGATCGCAAAGCTCCTGCCCCAATCCTCAGGATTGGCTGATGACCTTTGGCGATGCAGAGGATGTTTTTTGCGTTGCTATCACCAGCGGCTTGTCTGGTAGCTACAATACTGCTTGCATCGCTAAGGAGATGTACGAAGCGGAGCATCCCGGAAGACGGGTCTTTGTGATTGACTCTCTTTCCGCAGGTCCGGAGTTGACTCTGATCGTAGAGAAATTGGAAGAAATGATCAGCGAAGGAAAGTCATACGAAGAGATCTGCACCTACATACCGGAATACCAAAAGAAGACCGGATTGCTCTTTATGCTGGAATCCCTGAATAACTTCGCCGCTAACGGTCGTGTTTCTCCGGCTGTTGCTAAAATCGCCGGTGTTTTGGGTATCCGCATTGTGGGTAAGGCCAGCGATGTGGGCACTTTGGAGCCTACGGATAAGTGTCGGGGCGAAGCAAAATCTCTGAGTGCGATTCTAAAACACTTGAAGGAAAGCGGTTTGAAAACTGGCAAAGTCATTCTGGCACACTGCTTAAATGAATCTGCTGCCAGCACTCTGAAGAACATGATTGAGACAGAGTTGCCTGGTGTGGCCGTAAAAATTGGCATCAATTTAGGCCTGTGCAGTTTCTACGCGGAAAAGGGTGGTCTGCTGGTCGGCTTTGAAAAGTGTTAACAGTATGGAGAAGAAACAACCTTTGCGGTGGGTCAGACTGGATAATGCTGCGAAGATATATCCTGCAGCCCGTAGAAAGAATTGGAGCAATCTGTTCCGTCAGTCTGTCTCCTTGTCAGAGAACGTAGATGTCCAGGTACTTCAAAGCGCTTTGGATGTAACGGTGAAGCGTTTTCCTTCCATTGCAGCCAGACTGCGGAAGGGCGCGTTTTGGTATTATCTGCAACAGGTGGAATCTGCGCCCCAGATATGTGAAGAACACAGTTATCCGCTGGTGTTTATGAATCGGGAGGAAATGCGGAAGTGTGCCTTTCGCGTGATCGCTTACGAGAACCGGATCGCTGTGGAGTATTTCCACTCCTTAACGGACGGAAACGGCGCGCTTGTCTTCCTAAAAAGCTTGACGGCGGAATATCTGGAGCAAAAGTACCGAGTTTCGATACCTTTTGAGAACGGTGTTTTGGACAGGCGGGAACTCCCCAAAGAAGAGGAACTGGAGGATAGCTTCCTTAAATATGCAGGTAATGTACCTGCCAGCCGAAAGGATACCAATGCGTGGCATATGTCCGGTGAGCCTCAAAAGGATGGCTTTCTCAACCTTACCTGTTTTCAAATCCCGGTAAAGCCTGCGCTGGAACTGGCGCACAAACATAACGCTACATTGACCGTATTTATGAGTGCGGTAATGATGAAGGCGTTGCTGAATCTTCAAAATGAGAAGAATCCAAACACCAAGCGGCAAAAGCGGATCAAACTGCTGATCCCGGTCAATTTGCGAAATTTGTTTCCCAGTAACACGCTGCGAAACTTTGCTATGTATACCATACC
This sequence comes from Faecousia sp., assembly GCA_045119455.1. Classification (GTDB taxonomy): domain Bacteria; phylum Bacillota; class Clostridia; order Oscillospirales; family Oscillospiraceae; genus Faecousia. The sequence continues at coordinate 491 of JBGVDR010000014.1, read as the reverse complement.
GGAACTGGATCCCCGTCTTGGAGCATATTCCTTTGATGAGATTTGCAAAATTATTCAGCACAAAATGGGTACGGAGTTTACGGAAAAGCACATGAGCTGTGTCATCGCAACCAATGTAAACGACGAGAGAAATCCCTTGGTGCGGCTCATTCCGCTACCCCTGAAGAACGCTGTTATGAAGGCGATCTTTGACAGTGTGGGAGAAAAGAAGTCCTGCTTTACTTTGTCTAACTTAGGTCAGGTAAAGATCCCGGAAGTTATGGCGCAGTATGTCAGACGCTTTGACTTTATTCTTGGTGTCCAGGCAAATGCTCCTTACAACTGTGGTATGCTGTCTTACGGGGATACGATCTACATAAACTTTATCCGTAATATTCAGGACGCGGAATTGGAACGGCATTTCCATGCAGTCCTGCAGAAAATGGGTCTGCCTACTGTGGTAGAGAGCAATCAGAACGAGAGGTGAACGGTATGTATTGTATTGAATGTGG
>JBGVDR010000013.1:0-40618 GCA_045119455.1 Faecousia sp. | reverse complement strand
AAATCGCGTCACCTACCCAGGCGGTAATCGAACACCTTTGGGCACACTCGGTAACGAACGGCTCTGTAAATCGTACAGAAATGTCTGTCATCGCGAGGGCCTTTAGGCCCGTGGCGATCTCCTCTAAAGGGAACTGATACGGTTTATTATCAGGAGATTGCCACGCCAGCTTACGCTGGCTCGCAATGACGTGCTATTTTTTACACCGCTAAACAATCATTTACATGAGTAGGTTGAGTGAAACTACAAAAAAGAGCACGCTGAATGTTCAGCGTGCTCTTAGCATTATCCGTTGCGGACGTCCATAAACAGCTTTTCAACCAGCTGAGTCACGTCCTGGGGTAGGTAGGTGTACATACCCTTTTTCAGCACCTCATCCGGCAAATCGGGGTAGGTGATGGGGCTGTTAGCCAGGTATTCGTCCATAAATTCCTTAGCACCCACGATGGGGGAGCTGTAGCAGATATAGTCCATGTTGGCGCCGGAAATCTCCGGGTCGCACAGGAAGTTGATGAACAGCTCCGCTTCGTCCTTCTGCTGGGCGCACTTGGGGATGCACATGGAGTCGATGAAGAAGTTGAAGCCCTGATTATCCGGCAGGAAGAAGGCCAAATCTTCATTCTCGTTCATCATCTGCAGGCAGTCGCCGGCATAGTAGGGGGCGATGTGCGCCTCGCCGCTGAGCATCAAATCGTAGACCTGGTCCATGACATACTGTTGCACCAGGGGCTTCTGCTCCTTCAGCTTGTCGGCGCAGGCCTGAAGCTCGTCGGGATTCGGGGTGTTGACGTCGTAGCCCAGCAGGTACTGAGCGATGCCGAAGGCATCCCGGGAATTGTCAAACATCAGGATTTCGCCTGCGTACTTTTCATTCCACAGCAGTTCCCAGCCAGTCACGTCGGCCTCGTCCACGTACTTGGTGTTGTAAAGGATGCCCACAGTACCCCAGGTATAGGGCACAGAGTAGGAATTGGTGGGGTCGAACTTCTGGTTCTTGTAAGCTTCGGCCACATACTCATAGTTGGGGATGTTGTCGAAATTCAGCTCCAGGAGCATATCCTCCTGAATCATGCGGGCAATCATATAGTCCGAGGGGATGATTACATCCACGCTGATGCCGCCGTTTTTCAGCTTGGTGTACAGCTCCTCGTTGGAGCCGTAGGTCTGGTAATTGACCTTGATATTGGGGTAGCGGCGCTCAAACTCGGCGATGATGTCCATGGTCTCATCACTGCCGTCGGCAATGTTTTGACCCCAGTTGTAGACATTCAGGGTGATTTTGCCCCGATTCTGGAAGAAAATCGCCATTCCACAGCCCACCACCAGGCACACGGCCACAGTCACGGCAACCACCCGCTTGGCAATCTGGACCCGTCGGCTGGGGGTCTTGGTCTGGGGGCGGCTCTTCTTCCGGTCGGAGCGCAGCTGCAACAGGTTCATGGTGACCATCAGCACAAAAATCAGCACGAACAGCAAGGTAAACATGGCATAGACCTTGGGCTTGATGGGCTTGCGGGTGTAGTTGTAGATTTCAACGGGCAGCGTAGTGAAGCTGGAGCCGCTGACGAAATAGCTGATGACGAAATCGTCCAGGCTCATGGTAAAGGCCATAATGCCGCCGGCAATGATACCGGGCATGATTTCGTGGAGGGTGACCTTAAAGAAGGCTTGCGCCGGGGTGCAGCCCAAATCCATGGCCGCATCGGTCAGGGATTTGTCCATCTGCTGGAGCTTGGGCATCACGTTCAGAATGATGTAGGGCAGGCTGAAGGTGACGTGGGCAATCAGCAGCGTCCAGAAGTTCAGGCTCTCCCGCTGGCCCAGCATTTTCGAGCCCAAAAACACGAACAGCAGGGACAGGCTGATACCGGTGACGATATCCGGATTGGTCATGGGGATGTTGGTCAGGCTCATAACCGCCTTACGCATCCGGGGCTTGAGGTTGTGAATACCCAGCGCCGCCAAGGTGCCGAAAGCGGTGGCAATCACACTTGACAGCACGGAAATCAGCAGAGAATTGCCCAGCAGCTTCAGCAGCGTATCGTCCTGGAACAGCCGCGCGTACTGGTCGAAGGTGAAATCCTCAAACCGGGTCATGCTGTTGGCAGTGTTGAACGATGCCACAATCAGCACAGCCATGGGGATATACAGGAAAACGAAAATGGCAATCGTAATGATGCGGTTGGTCTTTCTCATACGATCACCCCGCTTTCATCGCTGTCGCCGCCGAAGCGGTTCATAATGCCGGTGCAAACGAACACCAGAATCATCAGCACCAGGCTCAGCGCTGCGCCCAGGTTGGCGTTGTTGCCCTGCTTGAACCACTTTTCAATCACGTCACCAATCAGCACCGTGTCGGTGTTGCCCAGCTTTTGAGAGATGTAGAAGGTGGAAACCGCAGGCACGAACACCATGGTCATGCCGGAAAGGATGCCCGGCATGCTCAGGGGCAGGATAACCTTAGAGAAGACCTGTACACCATTGCAACCCAAATCTTCCGCCGCCTCGATGAGCCGGTGGTCAATCTTCACAATGGTGGCATACAGGGGCAGAATCATGTAGGGTAGGTAATTGTACACCATGCCCAAAATCACCGCGCCGGGGGTTCGAATCAGCTTAAGCGGACCGATGCCAATCATGCCCAGCAGGTTGTTGATGATGCCGGTGTTCTGCAGCAGGCCCACCCAGGCCAAGGTTCGCAGCAGAAAGCTCATGCACATAGGCAGCATTACCAGCATGTACAGGAATTTCTGCATCACAGGGCCCCGATGGGCGATGAAGTACGCCACCGGGTAGCCCAGCAGCAGGCAGATGAAGGCGGAAATCAGGGAGTAGCCAATGGATTTGCCGAAGACCGGCATATAATCTCCCAGCTGACGGATGTTCTCCCAGGTGAATTTACCGGTCTGGGGGTCCGTCAGGGCGTAGTAGCCCACCACGCACAGAGGAATCAGGGTAAAAACCACCATCCACAGGATGTACGGCAGGCTCAGCAGGACCGAATTATTCCTCTTCTTCATCGGCATCCTCCGCCAGCTCGTCATACTCAGCAGAGTAGGAGCTGTAGTCGCCAAAGAGCCCAGAGTATTCACTCTTGTGCATGATGTGGATGTCCTTGGGCTCCAGCCAGATGCCAATCACAGAGCCCACAGCATGGAAATCTGTGGTCTGAATCAGCCACTTGAAGCCCTTGAATTCCACGATGATGTCGTAGTTCAGACCCTTGAAGGTGACGGAGGTGACCGTGCCTACCAGGTGACCCTTTTCGGGCTCCACGATGTCGATGTCCTCGGGGCGGATGACCACGTCCACCGGCTCGTTGGGTGCGAAGCCTGCGTCCACACATTCAAAGGTGCGGCCGAAGAAGCGAACCTTGTAGTCGGCAAGCATCACACCGTCGAGAATGTTACTTTCGCCGATAAAGTCCGCCACGAAGGCGTTCTTCGGCTCGTTATAAATATCCTCAGGTCTGCCAATCTGCTGAATCCGGCCTTTGTCCATGACCACCACGGTGTCGGACATGCTCAGCGCCTCTTCCTGGTCGTGGGTGACGTAGATGAAGGTGATGCCGGTGGCCTGCTGGATACGTTTGAGTTCGATCTGCATATCCTTGCGCAGACGCAAATCCAGAGCGCCCAGAGGCTCGTCCAGAAGCAGGACCTTGGGCTCGTTGACCAGGGCTCGGGCGATGGCAACACGCTGCTGCTGACCGCCGGACAGGGAACTGACGTTCCGGTGACCGTAGCCCTTTAGGCTGACGATTTCCAGCATCCGGTTGACTCGCTCGGTAATCTCCTCCCGGGGCACCTTTGCCACCCGCAGACCAAACGCGATATTGTCAAACACGTTTAGATGCGGGAACAGAGCGTACCGCTGGAAAACGGTGTTGATCTGCCGTTTGTAGGGGGGCGCATCATTGATGATTTGCCCGTCAAAGGTTACCGTGCCGGAGGTGGGCGTCAGAAAGCCGCCGATGATCCGCAGGGTGGTGGTTTTGCCGCAGCCGGAGGGGCCCAGCAGTGTGAGGAATTCATGATCGTTGATGTAGAGATTGATACTGTCGAGTATACGTTCCCCGTCGAACTCCATGGTAAGATCCCGGAGCCTGATGAGTTCTTTGGACATTATCCTCCCCCGTTTCTGTGTGTATTTGCGTCAAATTATGACAAGTATATTTGTATCCCAAAATACCATCTTTGTCAACGGAAAATATGAGAAAAAGCCTAATATTTTTTGTTCCCGCATGGTAGATCCTTATATATAAGGTATATTTAGGGAAAATCGCGTCATTGCGAGCCAGCGTTAGCTGGCGTGGCAATGACGTGGACATTTCTGAAAGCATACGGGATTGCCACGGGCCTGGCGGCCCTCGCAATGACGTGGGGGATTTTAAGAAACACTGACAATCTTCCGCATGGCGCCGATGGCGGCCTTTTCCAACCGGGATACCTGGGCTTGAGAAATCCCCAGTACATTCGCCACCTCCATCTGGGTTTTGCCGTCGTAAAAACGCAGGGAAACGATTCGCTTTTCCCGGTCGCTCAGGCTCTGATAGGCCTCCCGCAGGGCGATGTGATCCATCCAGTGCCCCTCGGTATTTTTGGTATCCTTCACCTGGTCCATCACCATCAGTGGGTCGCCGCCGTCGGCATACACCGGATCGTACAGGCTCACCGGGGCGCAAACCGCGTCCAGCGCCTGGCTGACCTCCTCCACCGGCAGCTCCAGCTCCTTGGAAATCTCCTCAAGGGTGGGCTCCCGCCCCAGACTGCGGATTAACCCTTCCTTGCATTGCAGCACCCGGTAGGCTACGTCACGGATGGAACGGCTGACCCGAATGGCGCTGTTGTCCCGCAGATAACGACGTACCTCGCCGGCAATCATGGGAACACCATAGGTGGAGAATTTCACTTGCTTATCCGGGTCAAAGTTGGCGATGGCCTTCATCAGGCCGATGCACCCCACCTGGAACAGGTCGTCCGGGCTTTCGCCCCGCTTGTCGAAGCGGCTGATGACGCTGAGCACCAGCCGCAAATTGCCCTCAATCAGTTCTTGCCGGGCTTTTTTGTCTCCGGCCTTTGCCAGTCGGAGCAGAGTGTCCATTTCCGCATGGGTAAGGGTCTTTAGCCGTGCGGTGTTCACACCGCAAATCTCTACTTTTCCCTGCATGGTTGCCCTCCTTTTTTCTGTAAAGGAAGTATTTCCATTCCGGGGATAATCATACAGCCGGCCAGGTGCTGCGGGGTGATTCCGGGCCTGAACAACATCACGTCGAGGGTCAATAAAAATATCGGGATTGACCTAAAAATGTATATTTTGGCGTTACAATTGCTCCATGCGGTTAAATTGAGCAGGTTAACGAATAATCGTTACTTGTGTATTAGGGCATAAAATGCTAGAATAGAGATGCTTTGCTATGAACTGCAGCAACTTGATTTTACAAAAGGTTTGTGCTATAAGCTGTGTGTGAAAGAGAAACAATCCGAATTTTATAAGAAAATCTGACGGGAGGCGAAGCAAATGCCCAAGACTCATAAAGGATTTTACATATTCGAACATTCACATTTACAGGTAATCAGCATCATAACATTACTTCTTTTCGCACTTTTGCTGCTGTGGCGGGGCAATGCAACCAGCAATCAAGCCGAACCGGCATTGGTTGCGCAGGTGTATTTTGACGGTGAATATCGTGTTGCCGATGGTCCGTGGCAGAAGATTGTAAAAGGAAATCACATTCCTTCCACGAAGGGAGATGTAACGCTGCGAGGAAACTTCCATATGCTGACTCCGGATGGTGAGTACGTTGGAGTTTATTGTGGTGATACGCCGATAGCGCTTTATACAGACCATATTAGTTTGACGTTTTACGAAGGCGAAAATGAACCTTATGTCATTGATATGGAGAATCCCTTGTTTGGGGATTCCGCTTGCGGCGTGGGCTGGTCTGCTTATCCTTTGGCAAACGCAAGCGAGAAACCGATTGAAATTCTTATTCATAATCCCCATAATTTCGGAAACGAAACTGCGATTGATGAGCTGCTGTCCAATATGGCTTTATGGTCAGGTCTTGATTTCGAAAAAGGCGTTCTGGAACGAGGAGAATTGCAGAGAAATATTGGACTTTTGTTTATTATCGTTTCTCTTCTGTTTGTGGGAACGGCTTTGTTCTCGACCCTGATCCATGTAAAGAACGGTAAGATTATTTGGTTGCTCGGAATTGTAATTTTGTTCGCCGGCACATACATGTGTTACAGTGCTGACGGTGTTTCGTTTTGGAGTGAATCGATTGTGTCCAATACAACCATGTTGGGCTGCTCGATGATGTTCTATATGCTGTTCCTGTTGATGGCGATTGTACATTTACTAAAAGGCACAAAAAAGATTGGAACCATTACGGTTGCCGCTCTGGGGTCTATCAGTGCAGTGTTTTTGGTTTTGCCAATCTTAACGGATACATTTTTTTACGATACGTGGCGTTATTGGGCAGCTTCGCAAATCCTGGCAAATATGATTCTGTTAGGTTGCCTTATAAGAGAGTTTTTTACCGCAAAAGGAAAAGCGCGTTTCATTTACGTCTGTTCGATTTTGCCACTTATCTCGTTTGAAATGGATGTTGTTATGATTGACCTTGGTATCTGGAACACCGGGGTTTCTTCCAAATACATTTTTATTGTTTTCTTCGTTGTTGCTATGGTGATGGTACTTAAAATCATACCGAACAATATTAACGCACTTACCAAAGCAAAAGAACTGGAAACGGAAAAAAAGATTTTGAATGCCGAGCTTGCTGAGAGCCGCATTTCTACGATGATGAGCCAAATCCGCCCCCATTTCATCTATAATACCCTTGGAAGCATTGAGCAGCTTTGCGAATTGAATCCGCCAAAGGCCGGAGCGCTTGTCCATAACTTTGCGAAATACTTGCGAGGTAATTTTGGTGAATTGGATAACCCAAAGCCGATTTTGATGTCGCAGGAAATGGAGCATGTACACTATTATATCAGTATTGAACATGTGCGTTTTCCGGATATGACCTTCTCCTTTGAGATGAGATCGGGGGATTTCAGCCTGCCGGCGCTTACGGTTCAGCCCCTTGTTGAAAACGCAATTAAACACGGTCTGATGAAGCTGCAAAAGGGCGGCTCTATACGAGTGATCTCCTACGAGACAGACACGGATTACTGCATTTGCGTGGAAGATGACGGCGTGGGATTTGATACAAGCGAGCTGCTGGATGAGAAGAAACACATTGGTATTCGTAACATTCGCGATCGCCTGAAGGTAATGGTTGGCGGCACGCTTGAAATTGAAAGCGCACAAGGCGTGGGGACCAAAGTCCTGATTACAATACCGAAGGAGGGAAAGAAATGATTGCGATTGCCGTAGACGATGAGCCTTTGATGCTGGGGGCTTTGGTGAAGGCCGTTAAGGCATCTGATGATATTACAGCCGTTACGAGCTTTTCCTCTTGTGAGGATGCGCTGGATTTTATCAAAAACCATCCTGCCGATATTGCGTTTTTGGATATCAATATGCGTGGTATGGGCGGTCTTTCCCTTGCGGAAAAGATTGTCGGGTTATGCCCGGATTGTAAGATTGTCTTTTGCACCGGTTATGAGGAATATGCCATTCCTGCCTTTAAAATCCATGCCTGCGGGTATCTGCTCAAGCCGATTTCGGCTGGGGATGTGCAGGTGGAAATCGACAATATTAAGGGCATTCGTCAAAATCAAAAGCCACTTGAAGTAAAATGCTTCGGCAATTTCGAGGTCTTTGCAAAAGGGGAAAAGCTTACATTCAAGCGTTCAAAAACCAAGGAGTTGTTTGCCTTCCTGGTGGATCGAAACGGTGCGGGCATAACCGGAAAACAGATTTGTGCGGTGCTTTGGCCCGATGGTTCCGACGATACTAAAAACATGGACTACTTCCGTCATTTAATGCAGGATCTGCGTAGCACATTGGACGCAGTGGGCGCAGGCGGTGTGCTATGCCAGGAGCAGTATCAGTATCGGATTGATCCGGCGCAGATGAAGTGCGATTATCACAGCTACCTGCAATACGGAACTCCTGCCTTTTTTGGGGAGTACATGTCCCAGTACAGCTGGGCGGAAAGTACCTGTGGCTTGTTACAAACTTAATATCATTTTAGGAAGCAGTCAGGCCTTGCCTGACTGCTTTTGTCATGGGTTTGTCATGCCTTTTGTGCTAAAATTCGTCATATAGTGGTATTGTTTTAGGGTGTTGTATCCATCACTCGATTTAAGGTGCCAAATATGCTGATTTTCAGGAAGGGGACCAATCTATGAAAAAATTGAAAAGAAGTATTGCCTTTCTACTTGCGCTGTGCGTGATACTGACGCTGCTGCCGCCGGCGCAGTTTGCTGATGCGGCGGAAGTCATTCAGCGGTATGAATTGGACACCGATGGCATCGATGCAGGGGCAACGTACCTGATTGTGAACGCCGGCACGGCAGGTGACGGCAATGCGTTGCGCTTCTACTACAACAATGCGTGGAATTGTGACTTGCGTAATCAGTCCCTGACCATCAAGAGTGAGGATGGCGTCACCTTCATTGAAACCGGTTTTACCAACGAAGAGGACTGTCGGTTCCAGTTTACCGGTGCTAATGCTGGTCGCGTAACCCACGGTGACTACAGCCTGGATCTGGATAACTCCCGCTATGAAAGCGGTAATTCCGGCGCCACGCTTTCCTTTACGAATCTGGAAAACGGGCAGTATCGCATCCACTACACCACCTCCGGCTGGTGGAACACCACTACATACTATCTGCGCTATAGTAATTCCGATTGGAGCGGCAGCGAAACCACCTCCTCGGTGTATCTGTTCAAGCTGATGGACCATGTGGTGGGATATGATGTGACCTTCGACGGCAACGGCTACACGGCAGGCACACTGCCCGAAAATGCCACCAACCTCTCCAGCGGTGATACGTACACCATTCCGAAGCCGCCTGTGGAGCTGCGCAAGGACGTAGGCGAAGACACCTGGCTGTTTATGAGCTGGAACACCGCACCGGACGGCTCAGGTACGGAATATGCCCCCGGCGAGACCATCACCATCACCGAAGACATCACCTTGTACGCCGGGTGGTATCAGCAGACAAAGTACGAGGTATCCATGCTTACCTATCTGGATGCCGAACTTACGGATGTGGAATCAATTGCCGGATACGACAGACATTTCTTTGCACTTTTACAGGGCGGCGATGGCACCTACATCCCTTTGACCAGACGGGAAACGGGTGTTTACAGCGCCAAGGTAGAGGAAAACGGCACCTACATTATTTACACCCAGACCGCTGACGGCCAATACGAGCCGGTCCATGGTCATACTGTGGTCATTTACGGTCAGAACGGCTCAACAGAATGTATGCACTACAGCGTTACCTATAACGCAAACGGCGGCATATGGGCAGCGGGTGAGGAACCCGCCACAGAAATGTACCATTTCAACGAGCCTGTGACCGCTTACGACAAAATCCCCACCCTGGAAGGTGACCGATTCCTGGGTTGGAAGGATCAGGACGGAAATCTGTACGCCCCCGGTCAGCAGATTACGAGCAGTATTGACAAAAAAATCACGCTAACCGCCCAGTGGGAAAAGCTCATCACGGTTACTGTGAATGTGGTGATCGACCACGCAGCAGCCTCCGGCGGCCTGGACCGGGATAAAACGATGCATGATGTGATTTTCTCGCTGCTGCAAGAAGAAAATGGTGCCAATCTGCCCGTTGCGGAAAGAATCCTCACTTCCGGCTACACCTACGATGAGGAAAAGAATACTACCACCTATCAGGTGGTCTTTCGGAATATGCCTCAGGGCATCTACCATGTGGCAAGCACCAAGTCCAACTACGAAGGCACGATTGCCCATCTGGGAAGCGCCTACGAGGATCAGACCATTACAATCAATCTGAAATATAAGCCGGAGAATTTTGATCTGGTCTTCGATGTGGTGGTCAATGCGGAAAACGATATGGAAAAGAACCTGATGCCCCAAGCCGTGAACGTAAAGGTTACCTATTGGGGTTATGGCGAGAACGGCATGCTGGGTTGGCAGGTGATTACCCAGCAGGAAGGCAACCATGCACCTACCACCATTATCATCGATGAAAACGGAAAAGGCCGCGGCTTTTTCCCGGTGTGGCGCTATTGGTCCGGCAGTCAGAACTCTTATGAGTATCGCCTGGAAGTGACCTCCTTCATCCTGCCCGACGGTAGCGTGGTACCCGCCTCCGGCAATCAGGTGATTTACACCGCCAATGGCTCCGGCCTGTATCAGGCCACCGTATCCGTTACAGAGGGCGGCAGAGTTCCCTATTACCCCGACGGCAGCAATACAACGCTTCCCGGTGCTTATTTTACAGGCGAAATTCAATTCGGCGTACCCACAGTTACGGTGGATATCACCCCCCTCACCGTAACCTTTGACGCAGGCGACGGTTTGATAAACGGCCAGCAGACCATCATTTTGTCAGGTCAGTATCGTTATCCTAACCTTCAGGACTATATTGCTGTGCCCAACGCTTCCGACCGGGTCTTTGTCTGCTGGACAGACGCCAGCGGCAACCCGGTGACGAATATGGCAGGTCAGCTGCTGACGGGAAATGTAATCTTCCGTGCCCGGTATAACGAAAATATAACCCTGTCCGGCTCTGTGTCGGCGGATGCCAGCTATCAGCAGGATGGCGAGACCGTCTATATCCACGATATCGACCGGGCCGAGACGGTTTTGGTGGTTCTGCAGAAAAAGGTTGGCGACAGATATAACGATATTGCTTCTGTTTCCGTAGAGCTGCTTTACGAGAAAAACGCTGCCGGACAGTACACGGTAGGTCTGGGCTGGTATGCATTCACAGACCTTCCCAATGACGGCACCGAATATCGGGTGCATCTGCTGGTACGCAACTACACCGGTATTTACGATAACAATCAGGATAACAACTACACAGACGGAGAAAGCGTGGCGCAAATCGATGCGCGCAACGCCAAATCCCAGGTGGACATCCACTTGGACTTCACTCCCGATGATTATCAGCAGGCAATCCGTGTGGACGCTTCCCAGATTCACAAGGATTTGCGCCCCACCGGCGTTTTGGCGCAGATTCTTTACCGTGATTTGGGCGATATTCATAACTACCAGGTGATCTCCCAGCATACGGTCAATCCCTTTGGTGTGATGGTGGAACTCAATTCTGCCGATGCCACCGGTCTGAACTTCTACAATGTATGGAACTGGCACACCAACGGCGCACTCTATGAATATCAGGTGCAGATTGCCATGGTCTATGGCAGAAATGTGCCCGGCGCTTACAGCGAGGAGGGCCTGGCCTACACCACCGGCAGTCCCTTCACTGTGGTTTACGGACCTGCCAATAACTATCTGCAGCAGGACCTTGCAGGCGGTGTGATGCTGGAAGCCAAGCTGATTCCCAGGCAGTATCCGGTGCATCTGGATCTGAACCTGGGCAATGATTCCGCCACCCCGGTGGTTGGCATGGAAGATTTTATGGTGGACGACGCTTCCGGTAATGATCGCTACGCATTCCTGCACACCTGGAGTTATGCGGAGCAGTTCACCGCTTACCCGTACCGTGAGGGCTATGTGTTTAAGGGCTGGAAGGGCATAGATCCCAATGGCAATTATGTTGGGGATGTATATACCGAGGACGGTATCCATGTCCAAGGCGGTGTGGTCCATGTGGGTAATACACTGGCAAAAGAGATTACCTTGGTTGCACAGTGGGAAAAGCTGGAGGGTACGGACTATGCGGTTCGTTACCTGGAGCTGAACACCGATAAGGTGCTCAAGGGCGCAACGATGGTCAGTGGCTCCGCTCTGGGCAGCACCGTGGTGGCAGCGGATTTGGCTGCTCCTCTGGAGGGGTATGTTTATGTAGGCGCACTGGTAGACGGCCGCTATGTGGACAAGTCGGACAATCCGTTTATGACCGTTACCAACGATCCCACCAAAAACCAGATTATCCTCTTCTACCTGCCCGACGGTTCCGACGGTTACACCGAGCAGGTGGAGAGCAATTTGGAGATCAACAAGACCGCAATACTGGAAAACAACGGCACCTACACCATCACGCTGGATGCTTACACCAAGGACAACCCCATTACCACCCTGATTCAGCAGAATACTCCGTTGGATATCGTGCTGGTACTGGACCAGTCCGGTTCTCTGGCGGCCAATGATTTTGAATACCTGAAGGCACTGCAGGATGCGGTTAAAAACTTTGTGGAATCTGTGGCGGACCACGGCAGACAAAACAATGTGGACCATCGTATCGCGGTGGTTGGCTACGCAGGCAACGAAACGGACGGCCACAGCTCCAATCCCGTAAAGGCAACCGGCGGCAAGGAAGCGGACAGCTGGATTAATACCGGTGTGTTTGATTCCAACGGTGAGTACCACCTATACGATGTTCACGGCTTTAACTACACGAAGCTGACAGATTCCAGCACGATTAAGGCCGACGGCATCTACTATATCAAGGTGTCCTCCAATGGGGAAACCAAGTACCTGCTCCTGACCCACCACAACGAGTACCGCCACCTGATCACAGAAGAGCAGGCCCGTACGGCGGTCCTGCAGGGTGAGCGGGTGTATGGCTATGTGTACAATGAGCAAAATGTGGGCGGCTTTGTGGAGCTAACCAGAAACAGCAGTGGCTTGTGGTTGTACGGCAATAAGCAACTGTATTCTGATGATAAGTTCTTTACCTATCATACCGATGTGTGGACTTACCGTGATGGCCTGTCTCTGCGACAGATTTACGCCTACGGTGTGGGTGCAGCCTTTACGTCTGTGGAAGGTTATGCGGATGTCTACACCCGTGAAGAAACCACCGGAAATGATTTTGAACACAGCATCTATGCGGATGCACTGGCACCGGTATCCGTGGGCGCGGCCGGCTCCGGCGGAACCAACCCCAGCTTGTTGAAAGCCATCGATTCTCTGGGCGCTGACGGTGCGACCCGTGCCAGCTATGGTATGGAAATGGCCAACGAGATTCTGAAGGCGAACCCGTTGAGTGACGGTGATGGCCGTGTCCGCCTGGTGGTTATGTTTACCGACGGCGAACCCGGCTATATGGGCTTCAACGCCAGCAGCGGTCAGCAATACTATGACCAGGCTGTTACCGAGGCGAATAATGCCATCAATCAGGCCTACATTGCCAAGAACACCTATGGTGCCTATGTATACGCCATTGGCCTGTACGAAAGTGCCGGTGTGGAAGCGACCAGTGAAGTGGCCTACTACATGAATGCCCTTTCCTCCAATTATCCCAATGCCAAGAGCATGGACGATATTAAAGCCGCTGTTACCTACACCCAGGCACCCGACGGCACAGCGCTGGAGAGCAACGGAAAGTTCTTCGTCCGTTACAGCAATACCTATTATGAAGTGCAGTATGGTTATGTCCGTGTTTCCGGCAGCTACCGAAACCAGTATTGCTGGTATTACAAGCGGGGCAACACCAATTATTCCATCAGCACAACGACATACCCCGTCGTATCCAACGGCATGGTGGACGGAACAGTCATCTATCAGCGCACCGGCGGCTATGCGGCCACCGACCATTCCGGCTATTACGCAACTACGGAAAGCGCCGATCATCTGCGGGAATATTTTGAGGATATTCTGCGGGACATTACCACCAAAATCACCACCGAGATCGTGCTGGAAAGTGACACCATTCTGCGGGATATTATGAACCAGGGTCTGGTGCTGACCGATGGAACGGTGATTACAGTCTACACCCAAGAGGGCAACTTCGATTTGGACAGCCAAACCATCAATTGGGCCATTGATGCCAACGGAAACCCGATTCTGGAACAGAAGGTGTGTTTGACCCTTGGCTCTGATCAGATCCGTGCCAGGGATTCGGAAAGCGGTGTGGAGATCCTCGTCTACAATCTGGATGCGGCCAACACCACTGATCCTGCCAAGGCTGATTATGCGCCCCATACGGTGGACATCACCGGCTATGACTTCCACAATTGGTTCATCAGCGCCAAGCACACCAAGGGCTACAAGATGATTGTTACGATTACCCGTGTGGAGGCTATGGACGATGTCCAGTGGGGACGCAGTACCGCCACAAATCACGAGCGATCCGGCCTGTGGCTGCCGGCGGATGAAAACGGTCACCGGGAACTGCTGCTGCCCTTCAATCAACCCACCACCATCTTCGTTGAGCGTGCCTATGTGCTGGATTACGGCAAGGAATTCACCCTGTCCGGCTGGTACTTTGATGATGAAGACGGCAAGAACGCCACTCCCATCCATGTGGATTGCAACGTCGAAAACGGCATGAATTGGTTTGACCCCGCCAATCCCAACACCACTAACGCTCTGAACGGCGTCTATGGCAATACCCGGTACGGAAATGTAACGGTGAAGGATGGCAAGGTCGTCTACACGCCCACCACCATGAATTGGGGCGGCTATGATCAGTTCTATGTGTTTGGCAACACCTGGCGCAAGACGGTTCTTGCCCAGGATGCCAACGAAAACGGAAATCTGTGGAACAAGGTGACGGTAATTCCCGCCAACAACATCTATTACGAGGATTCCTTCGTTACCACTGAGAACACTACCCAGAACGGCATCGATGGCTTCACCTTTACAGGTGTCTGGGAGGTCATCAGCGGCGAAAATGCCGGGCAAAATGTGGAGCACCCGGAGCAGAACGAATCCAAACCCAACGGTACTGTTCATGGTTGGACAGACGCTCTGGCAGACGATCAGACCTTTACCGACGACAGTGCTCACGGCACCGGTCTGAATGATGAGCTGGGCGCTTCTGCTGAATTTACCTTCACCGGCACCGGCGTGGATGTTTACACCCGCACCAATCTGGACTCCGGTTTGGTAGTGGCGGTGCTCAGCCGCATTGAGGACGAAAAAATCCAGCTGGTCAAAAGTATTGCGGTGGACAATCTGGCAGCATCCGGTGATTATTACCACATTCCTACTGTTTCCTTCCAGGGGTTGGTGCACGGCACTTACTCCGTCAAACTGATCGCAACGGAAGCTTCTACAGCCACCGGTACCATGCGCTATGAATACTACATTGACGGCATCCGTGTCTATAATCCCCTGGGCAGTACTACAAACTATCAAGGTGAGATTGTTAAAGATGCCTACGGATTGGAGACCAACGCAGTCTTTACTGAGATCCGTGATGTGCTGTTGGACTACGGTGACTTTAATACCGGCATGCCGGATGATACAGAAGGCAAGATGGGCGCAGTCTTTATCGACTGGGTCCAGCCCGGTCAAGAGGGGGAAGGTGACCAACCCGGTCAGGAATTGCCCGATGTAACCGGCCAACCCACCTACAATGTGGGCACCTTTGAGTTGTATGGTCCTAAGAACGAGGTTTACCTCACCGCCGGTCAGGCCATTGTATTGAATGTGGATGAGGGCAACACCTACTATGTAGGCTTGAAGAGCCTGACAGGCGCTGAGGTAACTGCAAACCTCAGTGGTCTGACCCAGGCCAATCGCACCCAAATCACCTTGGCCCATACCACCGATTTGTACTACCAGGTGACCCCGGTGGACGGCTATATCGTGATTCAAAACGGCAACACAGACGGTGCGATTCTGTCCATTACCAATCTGCGCACTACCAATCTGATTGCGCCGGCACCCAATGGCGGTATTCTGAATCTGACAGCAACAGAAGCCGTAACGCTTGTGGAAAAATTCTCTGCCCACATGAGAGCCCTGCCGGAAGATGAACTGGAAGAACCCGATGAAGAGATTACACTACCTGATCCTCAGCAACAGGCACAGGCGAATCAAGCGCTTGTCAATGCATTGTTTACCGCCGTTCATCAGTGGCTGGAGGTTAATGAAGGGAACGTGAGCGAATGAAAGCCAAGTACAAAAAGCCCCTTTTGGTGGTTGAGCCGATGATGCTCAACCAGGCAATCGCCCGTGATTGCGGTGGCTCTATTCCCAAGGAGCAGCTGACTTTTGGCGAACCCGGCACTTGCGTGTGGAATTTGGGCGGCGGTATCACTGTGTTCATCGCAGGACACAACTGCAAGCTGCACGGTGAATTTATGGGCTACGGCTGCTACAACAACCCCAGCGAAGGAAATTACATTTTCCGATCTTAACAACACCTGGCCCCCACAGACCATCGGCCTGTGGGGGCATAAGGAAGACTTATGAAGAAATACCATCTGGAACTTGTGGGCTTGCGCACAGTGCTGTGCACCCCGGATGAAATCACAATTTCAGAAAGAATGCGTCCCTTTTTATGTTCGCCGCATGCCCAAACAGACTGCGTCATTACGGTTCGCAGCTGCAGCGCACTGCCTGCTTTCCCGGAAAGCGGTGTATGGCACGGCGTGGAATTTTATAATCGCTGCGAAGGAGCATCGCGCATTTTTCACTGCAGTGCGCCCAAAACGGCTGCATTTGCCGTTACCCGACTGGACGAAAAAGGGCATATCACGGTGGATGTTCTGGAGGCGTATCTATCCTATTTTCAAGGAACATCCGGAATTTTTAATCGTATTGGTTTGGAAACTCTGCTGTTGCAGCACAAAGGCTTGCTGCTTCACGCTTCACTGATAGAATACAGAGGAATTGCCCTGGCTTTCACCGGGCCCTCCGGGGTAGGAAAATCCACACAGGCTGACCTGTGGCACCGCTGCGCCGGGGCGCATATTCTCAATGGCGACAGAGCGGCGCTGAGAAAAGAAATCCATGGCTGGCAAGCTTATGGCTCGCCCTATGCCGGAAGTTCCGGTATCTATGTCAATCAATCTGCGCCGCTGAAGGCGCTGATTGTATTGCGCCAGGGGAAGGAAAACAATCTGCAACCCTTGGGGTACACACAGGCACTGCGCTGTCTCTACCAGGAGCTGACGGTTCACCACTGGGAGCGGGATTTTGTGGCAGCGGCCACAGATCTATGCCTGGATTTGCTGGAAAATATACCGGTATATCTGCTGGAATGTCGTCCGGAAGAGAGCGCGGTACAACTGCTGAAAGAAGGATTAAAGCTATGAAAGGCCTGCCGGTAGAACCCCGTGTAACAGAATATTTGTACCGGAAGGCTGCCGCAGCCGGTGTGCCGCTGAGTGGTACCTTTGAGCTCACACCGGTATGTAATATGGATTGCAAAATGTGCTATGTCCGCTTGTCTGCCAAGCAGCAGCAGAACATCGGCCCGCTGGCAGATGCGGACCGGTGGCTGTCGCTGGCAAGGGATGCCCAAAAAGCCGGAATGTTTTACTTGCTGCTTACCGGCGGCGAACCTTTTTCACACCCCCAGATTCGTCAAATCCTGGAGGGATTGCACAAAATGGGCTTTGTTATCTCCGTTAACTCCAATGGCACACTGATTGACGAGAACGTGGTGGAATGGCTGAAACAATGCCCTCCTGCGCGGGTCAACATCAGCTTGTACGGTGCATCGGACGAAACCTATGCCCGGCTGTGCGGCAACCCGAATGGATTTAAGCAGGCAACGAAGGCAATTTCGATGCTCCAGGAGGCGGGCATCGGCGTAAAGCTGAACTGCAGCCTGACTCCTGAAAATGCAGGGGATCTGCCTGCTGTTGCAGAATTTGCCCGTGATAAGGGCTTGATACTGCAGGTGGCAACTTATATGTTCCCGCCTACACGGAAAAATAGTGAGATAACCGGAAAAAACCATCGTTTTTCGCCGGAAGACGCAGCCTATTATATGGCGCTTGCGGACTATTTGACGCTGGGGAAAGAGCGCTTTCTTGCCGGCGGATACAGTGAAGTCGTGGATCCCGAGGAGCAATGTGCGGATTTGGGGGACGGTATTCGCTGCCGGGCAGGAAAATGCAGCTTCTGGATTACTTGGCAGGGGAAAATGATGCCTTGTGGAATGTTCCCGGAGGGAAATGCTCCCAATGTATTTGATGTACCTTTCCTGACTGCCTGGCAGACAGTAAAAGAAGCGAGCTTCACCATTCGCCTGCCGGCACAGTGTGCGGCGTGTAACGTAAAAGATACCTGCCGTGCCTGTGCGGCTATGGTATTCACGGAAAGCGGCTGTTTTGACAAGGTTCCCCAATACCGCTGCGACATGATGCATGCTTGTAAGGCACAGTGGGAACGGGTAAAGGAGGAAATGCTATGAGCAAGAAAAAGAAGATACTGATTGGTGTAATCTGTGTTGTGCTTGTGCTTTTGGTAACCGCGGTGGTACTGATTCTTGACAGGCAATCTCCGGAGCAAGGGGTAGGCGATGTTCAATCAAACTCCACCGGCCCTGCCGAAGAGACGCAGACTCCTACAACAAGCACCGGGGGCTCTTCCCAGGAAACAACCCCACCCTCTGAAGAGCCGGGCACACCGCCGGAGGACCAACCTCCATCTGTGGTTATTCCCCCGGAAAAGGATCCCGAGACCGGTGAGCAGATGGGTATTTCGTTCCCGTATACAATTCCCGGATATGATATATCCATCGAGAAAATGGGACCTTATAGCGGAATCTTTGTGGAAGACGGGTCCAATGCAAATGTCGAAAATGTGGCCATGCTGATGGTGAAGAATAACAGTGATTTCCCCGTGGAATACATCCGAATCCGTGTATTGTGCGGACAGGAGGAATTGCTGTTTGATGTCTCTGCATTACCGGCAGGGGAAAAATTAGTGGTGCAGGAAAAGACCGGGAAGACCATTTCGGAGGACAAGGTGACCGCTGCGTCCGCTTTGGTTGTCCGGCGGGCAGATATGGAAATGTCTGAAGGCAAAGTCCAGGTCATCGATAATGGCGATAACACTCTGACGGTTAAGAATTTGTCAAACAAAACAATTCCCACCATCCGGGTATTCTATAAGTACTATATGGAAGATGGAAATCTGTTCGTTGGAGGAATTGCTTTTACTGTCCGGGTTTCGATGTTGGGTGCCGGAGCAAGTGTGGAGATTCAGCCTTCCCATTATGCCAGCCGGACCAGCCGTGTTGTGATGATATTGACTTACGATTCAGAGGTGTAATATGAAATTGCGCGGAGAATATATCGTACGCAAGGTTATGGATGATATCGTGGCGATTCCTGTGGGGCGGACAGCCTTGCAGCGGAACGATATGATTCTGCTTAATGATGTAAGCAAGATCATCTGGGATTGCTTGGGTCAGGGCCTGGAGGTTGAGA
Source organism: Faecousia sp. (assembly GCA_045119455.1). GTDB lineage: Bacteria > Bacillota > Clostridia > Oscillospirales > Oscillospiraceae > Faecousia. The sequence goes on along the minus strand of JBGVDR010000013.1, from coordinate 21,427 downwards.
GCATTGTATCGGCGGTTACAGATGCGTTTGATGTTGGCGCCGATGAGGCTCGAACGGATATTGTGGAATTCTGCAACCAATTACGCAGCTTGCAGTTGCTGGAAGAATGATGTCTGAAAACTGTTTATACAGAATAATGGTAGGCACTTTTGTGGCTACCATTATTTTTTTTGCAGGGGATATCTCCTTGAAACGGTGGTAGAGAGGGCTTTTGTGCAGCTTCTATGCGTCCAGAAAAATTTTGTCTTTTTTCACAAAAAATCGGGGTCGAAAGGGGAGACGGAGCGGAATATTTAATGCCTTGAAAGTGGGAATTTCAACTTTTCGGGCGAATTATGAGGGCAAGAAAATGGATTTCAGCGGTGACGTAACATGTTATTATTTCTCCCCAAAACCGAAATATACGGATTTGTATCCACATTTTTGTACCTCTGGGGGTTTGGAAACCCTGGCTAAGCTGTGGAAAACTCGAACTTTTCCACATTCTCCACAGGGTTTTCCACAGCCGTTTTCCACAGGGAAAACTCTGTGGATATTCATTGTTAGTTGACATAAAAACTATCGATGTATTTCGACAAAACCCGCATTTTTACCCCCAATAACGAAACGACCAAACCGGAAAAACCCTCCGAAAAAAAGGGCTTGACAAGGTTTTTTCCACAAAAACCGAGATGGGAAAAATTTTTTCAAAAAAGGTATTGATTTTCTTGAAAAAGAGCGTTATAATGCATATCTGTATGAAAGTTTGAGAACAGGAGGTGTGAACATGCCCAACATCAAGTCCTCTAAGAAGGATGTCCTTTCTTCCAAGATTGCTTACGAGAAGAACAAGGCCAACAAGTCCGCTCTGAAGACCGTCATCAAGAAGTACGATGCCGCTCTGGAGTCCGGTGACAAGGCCGCTGCCGAGGTCGCTTACAAGGCTGCCATCAAGGCTGTGGATCAGGCTGTCAACAAGGGTCTTCTGCACAAGAACAATGCTGCCCGCAAGAAGAGCAGCATGACCCTGAAGCTGAACAAGCTGGCTTGATTGATTCTCTGAAAATATCTCCCTCCCGATTTCCGGAGGGAGTTTTTTCATATTGTTGCACATTAGGATAAATGATAGTTTAGCGAAGCAAAGCCTTCCCCCCTTGGGGAAGGTGGCACGGCGTAAGCCGTGACGGAAGAGGGTTGCCCCGAAAGGGGCAACAGTGCCCTTCGGGCACACCTCTCCCGCCTCCTTCGGAGGCACCCTCCCCAAAGGGGAGGGCTTATAAACAATCCTTTATCCCACAGGGAGGTGTTATCATGGCGAAGCTGTCCGACCCGATTACAATTCTGCAGGGCATTGGACCCGCCAAGGCAAAGCTGTTTGCCAATTTGAATATTTCCACCCTCGGGGACCTGATTTGCCACTTCCCCCGGGGCTATGAGGATCGGACCCGGCTGATTTCCATCGCCGAGCTGGAGGTGGACAAGCCCGCCTGCTTCCGGGCCATGGTCATGAACACCCCCCGCACCAACCATATCCGCAAGGGGCTGGATTTGACCAAGGTTCAGCTGGCGGATTACAGCGGACGGCTGAATGTGACCTTCTTCAACAACCGCTATGTTACCGACCACCTGCAGTACGGGCGGGAGTACGTGTTCTACGGCACCCTTACCGGGGATTATGCCGGCTACGGCATGACCAATCCTGCCTTCGAGGCGCTGGATGCCACCCCGGTGACCACCCGGCGGGTTCTGCCGGTGTACCCATTGACCGCCGGGCTCAGTAATGCCGCCATGATGCGGGCGGTGCGCCAGGCTCTGGCACTGTGCGACCCGCCGGAGGAAATCATCCCCCAAGCGGTGCGGGAGCAGTATCACATTCTGCCGGCGGAGCGGGCGTACCAGTCCATCCACGACCCCTCCACCATGGAGGAGGCGGAGCTGGCCAAGCGGCGGCTGGTGTTTGAGGAATTTTTCGTTTTTTCTGCCGGCCTGTCCCTTCTGCGGGCCAGCCGGGCAGGGAAGACCGCCGCACCCTATGAAGATTTGGGGTTGGAGCGGTTTTACGATGCGCTTCCGTTCCGGCTAACCGGAGCGCAGACCCGTGCCATTGAGGAGATTCGTGCCGATTTCGGTCGGGGCATGCCCATGAACCGGTTGGTACAGGGCGACGTGGGCAGTGGCAAGACCATGGTCGCCGCCGCGGCCTCCTATCTGGCGACCCGGAACCAACGGCAGGCGGCGCTGATGGCGCCCACGGAGATTCTGGCGGAGCAGCATTTCCAGTCCCTCTCCAAAATTTTTGAGCCCCTGGGGATGCGGGTGGCGCTGCTCACCGGCTCCATGACTGAAAAACAGAAACGCACCGTCCGGGAGTCCATTGCTCTGGGGCAGGTGGATTTGGCGGTTGGTACCCATGCCTTGCTGACTGATGCTACGGTGTTTGCCAATCTGGGGCTGGTGATTGCGGACGAGCAGCACCGCTTCGGCGTGGCGCAGAGGTCAAAGCTGTCTGCCAAGGGGGCAGACTGCCATGTGCTGGTCATGTCCGCCACACCCATTCCCCGGACGTTGGCGCTGATTATGTACGGCGATTTGGATGTGTCCGTGCTGGATGAGCTGCCCCCCGGGCGCCAGAGCGTGGATACATTCCTGGTAGGCGAGAGCTACCGGGCCCGCATCAATGCCTTCATCCGCAAGCAGGTCGCTGAGGGGCATCAGTGCTTCGTGGTCTGCCCGGCGGTGGAGGAAAATGAAGAGTTAGGGGTCAAGTCCGCCGAGGTCTGGGCGGAAACGCTGCAAAAAACGGTATTTCCTGACCTGCGGGTGCTGCTGCTTCACGGGCAGATGAAGGGTGCCCAGAAGGAGCAGATTATGGCGTCCTTCGCCCGGGGCGAGGGGGATGTTCTGGTGGCCACCACGGTGATTGAGGTGGGCGTGGACGTGCCCAATGCTACCTTGATGGTCATCGAGGATGCGGATCGGTTCGGTCTGTCCCAGCTGCACCAGCTGCGGGGCCGGGTGGGCCGTGGAAAGGCGAAGAGCTTCTGCATCCTGACCTCGCACAACCGCAACCCGGATACCCTTCAACGGCTGAAGGCTCTGTGTGCCACCACCGACGGCTTCAGGATTGCCGAGGAGGATCTGAAGCTCCGGGGACCCGGCGATTTCTTCGGGTCCCGGCAGTCCGGATTGCCTGCCTTCCGGGTGGCGGATTTGAGCTTTGATTTACAGCTTTTGAAGGAGGCTCAAGCGGCCTCTGCGCAGTGGATTGACCGGTCCGGCACCGCTGACACTCCCGAGGCAGCGGCCTTGCGAAAGCGCATCGGCGAACTCTTCCACCGGGCAGAGGGGACAATGAACTAAAACGACGCCATTCCGAGCCAACTGTACGGGCACGGAATGGCGTGTTTTTCAGATATACTTCCTCTTGGTTCAATAGAATTTTAACAATCCCCCGGAAAAATGCCGAAATTGGCCTTTGAACCGGGGGAATTTTTCGTTAATACGGAAAAAGATGAAAAAATGGGTTGTAACTTTCGCAAATATGATGTAAAATAGTAAAACCAAAATACTGCAAATATCCGATTTCATTCGGTTCTGGAGGTAATTCCTATGAGCAAACCTATCGTTCTGGTTATTATGGACGGCGTGGGCAAGGGCGACGGCGGCAGCGGCGATGCTGTGGTCGTGGCCAAGACTCCTACGCTGGACAATCTTCTTTCTACCTGCCCCCATACTTACCTGAAGGCCCACGGCACCGCCGTCGGTCTGCCCTCCGATGAGGACATGGGCAACTCCGAGGTCGGTCACAACGCACTGGGCTGCGGTCAGGTCTACTCCCAGGGTGCCAAGCTGGTGGGAGAGTCCATCGAAAACGGCGCCATCTACCAGTCCAACACCTGGAAGGAGCTGGTGGCCAATGCCGAGGGCAAGGCCATGCACTTCCTGGGCCTGCTGTCCGACGGCAATGTGCACTCCAACATTGCCCACCTGATTGCTCTGCTGCGTCAGGCTCATGCCGAGGGCGTGAAGAAGGCTTACTGCCACATCCTGCTGGACGGCCGTGACGTGCCTGCCACCTCCGCTCTGGAGTATGTGGGCATGCTGGAGGAGGTTCTGAAGGAACTGAACACCGAAGGCTACGACTATGCCATTGCCTCCGGCGGCGGACGTATGCAGGTCACCATGGACCGCTACGAGGCCAACTGGGGCATGGTGGAGCTGGGCTGGCGTACCCATGTTGAGGGCCTGGGCCGGCAGTTTGCTTCCGCCACCGAGGCCATCGAAGCCTACCGCGCCGAAACCGGCTGCATCGACCAGGACCTGCCCGCCTTCGTGGTGGCTCGTAATGGCGAACCCGTTGCCAAGATTGCCAATGGTGACTCCGTGATTCTGTTTAACTTCCGCGGCGACCGTGCCCAGGAAATCTCCCTGGCCTTCGACCGCAAGGATTTTGATAAGTTCGACCGCCCTGGCTACACCGGCGTGAAGTTCGCCGGCATGCTGCAGTACGATGCGGATTTGAACATCCCCGAGAACTACCTGCTGCAGCCCCCTGTCATCAAGAACACCCTGACCGAAGTGCTCTGCGCCGCCGGCGTTACTGAGTACGCCTGCTCCGAGACTCAGAAGTACGGTCACGTCACCTACTTCTGGAACGGCAATCGCTCCGGCAAGGTGGATGAGATCCTGGAGGTCTATGAGGAGATTCCCTCCGATGTGATTCCCTTCGAGCAGGCTCCTGCTATGAAGTCCAAGGAAATCACCGAGAAGATGGTCGCCAATATGGCATCCGGCAAGTTCCAGTTCCTGCGCTGCAACTACCCCAACGGCGACATGGTCGGTCACACCGGCGTGATGGATGCGGTTGTGTACGCCATGGAGTGCGTGGACAACGGCCTGAAGGCCATCCTGGAGGCCGCGGACAAGTACGGCTACACCGTGCTGATTACCGCTGACCACGGCAACGCTGACCAGATGACCGAAACCAAGAAGGGTAAGACCTCTGTCCGTACCGCCCACTCCCTGAATCCCGTTCCCTTCATCATCTACGACAAGGACAACAACTGGACTATCAAGGACGGCTCCTACGGTCTGGCCAACGTGGCTCCCACCGTGGTGAAGATGATGGGTCTGACTGCTCCCGCTTGCTGGGAAGAGAGCATGATCTAACAAACACAATGTCATTGCGAACCAATGCGTACGCAGGTGTGACAAACCCGTAAGGGTTCCGGAATATCTGGGGGATTGCCACGTCGCTTCGCTCCAGGCAATGACGAGTAATTAATTGGAGGTATATATTATGATCCGACACAACAATGAAAACGGTTCCGTTTGCGTCAGCACCAGCGTTTATACCGACATCGCCGGCACCGCCGCTTCCAACTGCTTCGGCGTGAAGGGCATGGCGGCCCGCTCCGTCACCGACGGCGTGTATCACCTGCTCCGGAAGGAGTCCATGGGCAAGGGCGTCCGCGTCCAGTTCCATGAGGATGATACCATCTCCATTGACCTGCACATCATTGTGGACAACGGCGTGAATCTGAACGCTGTTGGCGCTTCCATCATTTCCGAGGTCCGCTATGTGGTTACCAAGTGTACCGGCACCGAAGTCCGTGCCGTCAATGTCTATATCGACTCCATGATGGTCGGTTAATTTCCGGAGGTACTGTAAATTGAGACAGACGATTAATGGTTCTGATTTTCGCCGGCTGATAATCAGCGCGGCTGCGTCCATTGAAATCAACAAGCAGGCGCTCAATGATCTGAATGTGTTCCCTGTGCCCGATGGCGACACCGGTACCAACATGTCCATGACCATCAATGCTGCCGCTGCGGACCTGCGTAAGGCTGAGGATCCCACTCTGGAGAAGGCTGCCGCTACCGCCGCCTCCGCCATGCTGCGTGGCGCCCGCGGTAACTCCGGCGTTATTCTGTCCCTGCTGCTGCGGGGCATTTCCAAGAAGCTCAAGGGCGCCGTGGCTTGCGACGGTGTTCTGTGGGCCGAGGCTCTGCAGGAGGGCGTGGACGCCGCTTACAAGGCCGTCATGAAGCCCGCCGAGGGCACCATCCTGACGGTTGCCCGCCTGGCTGCTGCCAAGGCGAAGCGTGCCGCTGAGGAGAACAACTACTTCGAGTATGTCCACGAGGCCGCCATCGAGGAGGCTAAGATTGCCCTGGCCAATACCACCAACCAGAACCCCGTGCTGAAGAAGGCCGGCGTTGTGGATGCCGGCGGTAAGGGCTGGCTGGTGGCTCTGGAGGCCATGCTCTGCGCCCTGCGTGGCGAGGACATTGTGGCTCCCGAGGGCTGCGAGGGTGAAGTCAAGGAGGCTGCCTCCTTTGATGACTTCGACACCGATGACATCACCTTTACCTACTGTACTGAGTTCATCATCTCCCGTGAGAATGACATGGATCCCGAGAAGCTCCGTGACTTCCTGTCCAGCCTGGGCGACAGCCTGGTTCTGGTGGACGACGAGGAGATTATCAAGGTCCACGTCCACACCAACGACCCCGGCAAAGCTCTGCACGAGGCCATGGACTACGGCTCTTTCGTCACCGTGAAGATTGAGAACATGCGTCTTCAGCATACCGAGAAGGTCATGACCGAGAATGAGAAGGAGCCCAAGATTGCCGAGCCCGAGAAGCCCTTCGGTGTGGTTTCCGTCTGCGCCGGCAAGGGTCTGGCAGACGTGTTCGAAAACCTGGGCGTCGATGGTATCATCTCCGGCGGTCAGACCATGAACCCCAGCACCCAGGACATTCTGTCCGCGGTCAATAAGGTTCCTGCGGAAACCGTTTTCGTTCTGCCCAACAACAAGAACATCATTATGGCCGCCCAGCAGGTGGATGCTCTGACCCCCAAGAAGGTCATCGTCATCCCCAGCAAGACCGTTCCCCAGGGCGTCACCGCCATGCTCAGCTTCAATCCCGAAGGCACCGAGGAAGAGAACGAGGCCGCTATGACCGAGGCTCTGCCCCTGGTTGACACCATGCAGATTACCTATGCCGCCCGGAACTCCGATTTCGACGGCTACGACATCCACGAGGGCGACTACCTGGCGCTCTACGGCTCTGCCCTGTTCGGCACCAGTCAGGAAATCAAGGTCCTGCTGAAGGCCCTGGCCCAGAAGGTCCGGGACGACGGCAAGGAGTATATCACTATCTACTACGGCGAGAACGTGAAAGAGAAGCATGCCCAGAAGGCTGCGGATATCTTCGCTGAAATCTGCCCCGATGCGGATGTGAACCTGATCAATGGCGGCCAGCCGGTGTACTATTATCTGATCTCTGCGGAATAATATTTCGTAGAAGCAAGGCCCGCTGCCGCGCAGCGGGTCTTTGCTCCATGGAAAGGAGGTCACCGTGAGTAAAAAAGGGAAAATAACCGGACCCATTAAGCGAACCTTCGAGTTTTTGGGTCCTATGAAGATCTCTATCCACAGTGCCTACACCAGCTTCTTCCTGGTGCTGTCTGTGTTCCCTACGCTTGTGGTGCTATTCAGCATTTTGGCATATCTGCCCATTGGATATGACGAAGTGATGCACCTGGTTTCCAAGCTGGTTCCCGAGGCCATTGTACCCATGGCAGAAAAAATTGTAATTGGCGCCTACGAAAACAATTCCGGTGCCATTTTGTCCGTGTCCGCAGTGACGGCCATGTGGTCCGCCGGACGGGGCGTAAGAGGTCTGCTGATGGGCCTGAATTCGGTCTACGGGCTGAAAGAGGACCGCAGCTACCTGAAAACCCGGGGCATCAGCATGCTCTATACCTTCCTGTTTGTCATCGTGCTGGTGCTGACCTTGGGCCTGCTGGTCTTTGGTCATGCCATTATGGATTACCTGCGTATGACCACCAATCCGCTCCTGCTTTTCTTCACAGAGGTGATTGACTGGAGCTTTTTGGTGATGCTGGTGCTGCAGACGGTGCTGTTTGCCACCATGTATGCCTACCTGCCCAACCGGAAACAGTCCATTCTGAAGAGCATTCCGGGTGCTTTGCTGGCTTCCTTGGGCTGGATGGTCTGCACGAATCTGATTTCGATTTACGTGAAATATTATCAGTATTATGCCAATATCTACGGCTCGGTCTATGCTGTGGCACTGGCCATGCTCTGGCTATACTGCTGTATTTCGATTATTTTCTACGGTGCCGCTGTCAACCGCGCCCTCATGGAGCGGAAATAAGGACAGAATCACAGAAAATTTTTCCCGTTCACGACCTGTTCATGACCGGGCGATATGATAATCAAAAGGGGGTGGCGGGGTGTTCGGACTGGTCACAGCCAACCATTCGGAGCTTAGCGAGGAGCAGAGGCTCCGCTATGCCGGCATCTACTGCGGCATCTGCCGCCAAATCCACCGCCGGCACGATAATATCTCCCGCCTGACCCTGAGCTACGATATGGCCTTTCTGGCGCTGCTGCACATGAGCCTGTACGAGCCGGAGGAAGCATCCGGTAAGCGGGCTTGTTGGCTGCATCCCATCAAGCCCCGCCCCTGGCTGGATAACGAGGCGGTGCGCTATGCGGCGGACATGAATGTGGCCCTGGCCTATTACAAGTGCCTGGACGATTGGAACGACGACCGCAGCCGCAAGGCGAAATTCATGGCACGGCACCTGCGCCGCCCTATGAAGCGGCTCACCAAGCAGTACCCCCGCCAATGCCAGGCCATGGAGCGCTGCATCGCCCAGCTGTCGGCGCTGGAGCGGGAAAATTGCCAAAATCCCGATGAGCCTGCCAATCAGTTCGGTGCATTGATGGCAGAGTTGCTGGTCTGGCAGGAAGATCTCTGGGCCAGGGATTTGCGCTCTATGGGCATGGCCCTGGGGCGGTTTATTTACCTGGCCGATGCCGTGCAGGACTGGGATGAGGACTGCAAAAATCAGAAATATAACCCACTGACCGGCTCTGATCCGGCTCGGTGGGATGAATACCTGCTGCTTGCCATGGCTCGCTGCACCCGCCATTACGAGCGCCTGCCACTGGTGCAGGACAAGCCGCTGCTGGACAATATTCTCTACAGCGGTGTGTGGGTCAACGTGGGCAAAAAGCAGAAGGATACGGAGGATTAGGATGTACGAAGATCCCTATAAGGTGCTGGGCGTGAGTCCGGATGCCTCGGACGACGAAATTAAGCGGGCTTACCGCCGCCTGGCGAAGAAATACCACCCGGATTTGAATCCCGGGGATGAAGAGGCCGCCCGGCAGATGCAGCGTATCAATGCGGCTTATGAGCAAATTCAAAATCAGAGCCAGAATCCCTCCGGCAGCTACGGACCCTTCAACGGCTATGCCCAGGAGTCCCCGGATGGCGACAGCTACCAGCGCTCCGCCCTCCAGTACATCCGCTACGGACGTTTCCGGGAGGCACTGAACACCCTCAACGCCACCCAGGACCGGAATGCCAACTGGTACTACCTCAGCGCCATCGCCAACGATGCCCTGGGGAACCAGGTCACCGCCATGGAGCATATCCGCCGGGCGGTTTCCATGGACCCGGAGAACCCCACCTACCTGCAGGCGCTACAGCAGATGGAAAATGGCGGCAATATCTACCGTCAGAATGCCGGGCAGTACGGCGGCTACGAAACCCGCTCCGACCCGTGCACCAATTTCATGCTCTGTTGGTGTATGAATGCCTGCTGTGGCGGTCCGGGACCCTGTTGCTGTTGAGCGGTTGACAAACCCCGGCGACTGTGTTATCATAACGAAGACAATTGGATAGCAGTTTCGTGGCAGGACGGGCGTGCAGCTCCTTCTGCTGAACAAGATAACCGGGTGCAAATCCCGGGCGGTACCGCCGCTGTATGTGCTGAGCAGGCTTTTTTGACGAAAGTCAGTCACTGGAGCAATCCGGGAAGGCAAAGTCCTGCGCAGGGTCCCTAGCCCCTATGCATGAGCCAGAAGACCTACGAAACGGCCTTTTTCCCCCTCTCCGCGCGTTTACGGAGGGTGTGCTTTGTCGCAGAAAAACGGCTGCGGCACCATCTTTTGGTGCCGCAGCCATCTTTTTTAGGAGGAAAGCAAATGAAAGACAAAAAACTGATTATTATCCTGGTGGCCTTCGTGGTTCTGGTTGCGCTGATGGTGGGCGTATATTTCCTGACCCGCCCCAAGACCCAGGACGGCGAGAAGACCATCACCGTTACCGTGGTTCATGCTGATGGCAGCGAGAAGGTCTTTACCTACGACACGGACGCTGCCTATCTGGGCGAGGTGCTGTATGCGGAGGGCCTGATTCGCAATGAGGGTGCGGACGAGGGAATGTTCAACGTCGTTGATGGCGAGAAGGCGGACTTCTCTGTGAATCAAAGCTACTGGGCGCTGTATCAGGGGACGGAGTATGCCATGTTCGGCGTGGACGAGCTGCCCATTGCCGACGGCGACAGCTTCCGTTTGGTGTATACGGTTTATGCGGGCTAAGCTGTCCGTTCGGGAGATTACGCTTTTTGGCATGCTGGCGGCGCTGACCTTTGGTGCCAAGGTGGCCATGGCGGCGCTGCCCAACATCGAGCCAGTGAGCTTGATGATTCTGGTTTTTGCTGCCGTATTTGGCTGGAAATGCCTGTTTCCCGTGTATGTGTATGTGACGGCAGAGATTTTGTTCTACGGTCTGGGGACGTGGAATCTGAACTATCTGTATATTTGGACCATTTTGGCGGTGGTGGCGGTGCTGCTGCGGCGGATGGAAAACCCCCTGGGCTGGGCGCTGCTGTCGGGCTTTTTCGGTCTAATGTTCGGCGCTCTCTGCGCTCCGGTGGATGCCTTCATCGGCGGTTGGAGCTATGCCTTTGCCAAATGGGTGTCGGGTATCGGCTTTGATCTGGCACATTGCGCCGGTAATTTTGCTATGGCGCTGCTGCTGTTCAACCCCCTGCGTAATTTGGTTCAGAAATTGTATCGGAAGTAAAAATGAGCCCCTGCTGTGGGAAACCACGGCAGGGGCTCGATTTTATACTTCCTTGTACATGGCACTGGCGTCGTCCTTGCGGACGGTTTCGCTGATCTGCAGCACCTCCACCGCCACGGTGCGGTTGCCCAGACCAATTTCGATTTTGTCGCCGATTTTTACCTCATAGCTGGCCTTAACCACCCGCCCGTTGACGCTGATGCGTCCGTTGTCGCAGGCTTCGTTGGCCACAGTCCGCCGCTTAATCAGCCGGGAGACCTTCAAATATTTGTCCAGTCGCATTACTTCGCCACGATATCCTTCAGAGTCTTGCTGGCCTTGAAGGCGGGAGCCTTGGAGGCGGGGATTTCGATGCTCTCCTTGGTTGCGGGGTTCCGACCCACACGGGCGGAGCGCTCCTTCACCTCGAAGATGCCGAAACCGGCAATCTGAACCTTCTCGCCCTTGGCCAGAGCGGCGGTGATGGCATCGATGGCAGCGTTGATGGCACGCTCAGTGTCCTTCTTGGTCAGGCCGGAGGCCTCAGCGGCGGTGGCGATGATTTCGGTCTTGTTCATACTGTTACCTCTTTCTTTTATAAATGTAGCATATTTGCTATTTTCTCGCCCTTAGGCAGGAGCAGACAGTCCTCCCGGGTGATGGCCCGGAACAAAACGGCGCAGATTAGATATACTACAGCACCCAGGGCAATGGGAGCGCCGCAGAGGATGATGCTGCTGGTGATGCCGATGGATTTCAGCGCAACCCAAACGCCGAAGGTCACCGCACCCATAGCGCCGGCGGCCAGGAAGCCCCGGAACATGTTCTTCAGTATGGCGGGCGGATGCTTCAGCACCAGTCGCACGGAAATAAGATTCAAAACGGTGATGCTCAGATAGCACAGCAGGCTGCCCAGAGGGGTACCCAGAATGCCGATGTGGGGATTCTTGGTCAGAATGGCGATGGCACCCAGCTTCATGAAACCGCCCACAAACATATTCACCACCGGCAGGTATACGTGTCCGTGAGCTTGCATGATGGCATTGGTCAGCAGAACTGTGGCATTGAACAGGATGCACACACCCAGAATCCGCATCAGATTGGTGGCAAGCTCCAAATTCTCACCCCGGTAGCCGCCCAACAGGGCGGTGACGGGCTCGGCCAGCACAGCCAGACCCACAGCGCAGGGCATGGAAATCAGCGCTGTGACACGGGCGGCAGAGTTGCCGGTGGCTCGGGCGGCCTTGTGGTCACCGGTGGTGATTTGGGCGGTAATGGCCGGGATAATGCTGATGGTGATGGGGGTGATGAAGGCACAGGGCATGTTGAAGATGGTCTGGGTCATATTGTAGATGCCCTTCTGCACGTCCGCAGCAGCCTGGGGCATGAATTCCAGCAGGCGGCCCATGTAGATTTTGGTCTCCAGCACCGTCAGAATCTGCAGACCCGCAGAGCCGATGGTGATTGGAATGGCAATGCCCAGCAGGGTCTTGGCGATAGAGCCGGAGGAATCAGCCTGCCCCACGTCCATGGGCATATCCCGATAAGCCCGGCGGAAGCACCGATGCAGGTAGAAGGAGCTGACCAGACAGCTCACTGTTACGCCCAGGATGGCGCCGCCGGCGGCCAGGGGGATGCTCTTGGTGTAGGTTAGCAGCAAAAGCGCTGCGGCAATGCCCACAATCAGCTTTACCACAGCCTCCAGCACCTGGCTGAGGGAGGTGGGCTTCATGTTGCTCTGACCCTGGAAGAAGCCCCGATAGGTGCTCATCAGGCAGATTAGGAAAGCGGAGGGTCCCAGGAAACCAATGGCGGCCCAGGCGTCGGGCTGCTCCTGGAAAGCGGCCAACTGCTTGCAGAAGCCGGTCATCAGAGCGGCGCTAATCAGGCCCAGGGTCAGGAAGATGACCCGGGAAACGTTGAAAATCTTCCGCACCTGGCGGTAGTTGCCCAGGGAGCTGGCCTGGCTGATCATCCGGCTCATGGCAACCGGCAAGCCGGCGGTGGAGATCATCAGCAGTACGTTGTAGATTTCGTAAGCGGTGTTGAAGTAGCCGAAGCCCTGCTCGCCGATAATGGCATTGAGGGGGATTTTGTACAGCGCACCGATGATTTTAACCACGGCGGTGGCCATGGCAAGCAAGGCCGTGCCGTGCAAAAATGTTTGCTTTTTCGAGGTATCAGACATAATGTCCTCCTTATTTTGTTTCGCTGAACAGCCGGGGGATGGCGTAATTGGTGATTTCCTCCACCACTTCGCTGAGATTGATGGTGGGCCATTGACCGTTCTGGTAGAGTACCTTGCCCCGCACCATGGTCATGGCCACGTCGCCGCCTTTGGCGCCGAAGACCAGACCGGACAGCACGTTGTGGCAGGGAATCAGATGGGGGGCGGAGAAATCCACCAGCACGATGTCCGCATCCATACCCTCCTTGAGCATACCGCACTCGCCGGCACGACCCTGGGCCCGAGCGCCGCAGACGGTTGCCATCATCAGCGCTGCCGGAGCGGGCAGAGCGGCGGAATCCCCGGACTTTGCCCGGGCATTCATGGCGGCGAAGCGCATGACCTCAAAAAGGTCCAGATTGCCTGCCTCGGTGGCGCCATCGGTGCCCAGCGCCACGTTCATGCCGGCCTTGACGCAGCCCAAAATATCGGCGCTGGGTTGACCACCCTTGGCATCGGCCATGGGCAGAGCAACCGTAGAAATCTTCCGCTTGCCCAGCAGGAGCGTATCCTCCGGGGTCAGACAGCCGCAGCCGGCGGCGGTGGTGGGCAGGCTGAACAGCCGGTGGCAATCCAGCAGCTCCGCCGGGGACAAGCCCGTCCGGTCCAGACAGCTGTCCACCTCACCCTGGGTTTGCGCCAGATGAAGCTGCAGACCAAGTCCTTTTTCGCTGGCATAGCCCAGCAGACCCTCCCACAGCCGGTGGTTGCTGGTGTACTCGGCATGGATGCCCGCATCGATGCGGATGCGACCGTTGTCGTGATTGTGCCACTTGTCAACGACCCGGCACAGCTCCTGGCATTGCTCGTCTGTGTCGAAGTCAAATTCCTCGTTCTGATCAATGAAGCGGTAGGCAGACAGTGCCAGGTTTGCTTTGATGCCGGTTTCGCTGACCGCCTCGGCGGTGGCGCCGGGGAAGTAGTACAGGTCAGATACCGAGGTGATGCCGAACCGCAGGCACTCGGCGATGGCCAGCTTGGCGGCGGCTTTGGCGCACCGGGAATCCATCTTATCTTCCTTCAGAAGCTTGAGCTCTAAGGCTTCGTGGCCACTCAGGTCGTCACAGAAGCTCCGCAGAGCCGTGGCGGCCAGATGGGTGTGGCAGTTGACCAAACCTGGGATGGCGACCATGCCGGTGCCGTCCAGGATGGTGGCGGGCATTTCCGCCGGGGCGGATTTGCCGATGTAGGAGATTTTGCCCTCGGTGATGCCGATGAAGGCACCGAAGAGCACCTCCATTTTTTCGTTCATGGTCACCGCGGTGACGTTGGAAATCAAAGTGTCCAAATGAAAACTTCCTTTCGAGGGGAATTGATTTACCCCATCAATTCGAACAGCTCATGCTTTTGCGCCAGCACGCTGTCAATCATTTCGATGTACTGCTCCGGGAATTTGGGGTTATGGAACCGCTTGAGGGAGCCGTCGGGGAAATTGACCTTGTTCATTCCGCCGCCGCCCAGGGAGAGGATGGTGTGAACCTCTTCCATCATGTAGATGTTGTACAGGCAGTCCAGCCCATCCCGGCTCCAGCCCACATTCTCAAAGGAACCGGACATATATTTCTGCCGATACAGATAGTAGGGCTTGTAGCCCAAATGGCGCAGGGTGTCATTGGCGTAGGCGACCATGTCGGTAACCTGTTGGGCAGAAGGAAGCTCCACCCGCCGTTCGAACAAGTCCGCACCCTTCTTCAGCGCCAGGGTGTGGACGGTGATGTTTGCAGGATTCAGCGCCGCCACCTGGTCTAAGGACTGGCAAAAGCCTGCCACGGTATCCGTGGGCAGACCGGCAATCAAATCCATGTTGATGGCCTTGAAGCCCGCATCCACCGCCTGCTCGTAGGAGCGCAGCACATCCGCCGCCCGATGGGGGCGGCCGCTGGCCCGCAGCACGGAGTCAATCATGGACTGTGGATTGATGCTCATGCGGTCGGCTCCGTGGGCAGCGATGGTGCGCAGTTTTTCGGCATCCAGAGTGTCCGGGCGACCGCCCTCTACGGTAAATTCCAGGCACCGGGACAGGTCGAAGGACTGGTGCAGGCTGTCCAGCAGCCGGGCCATTTGCCAATCAGACAGGGTGGTCGGAGTGCCGCCGCCGATGTAGACGCTGCGAACCTTCCGCCCGGAGGCTTCCAGCAGCCGGCCAGTTTCTCGAATTTCCCGCTCCAGGGCTTGCAGATAGGGATCCATCAGCTCCGTCCGCTTGCCGATGGAGCGGCTGACGAAGCTACAATAGGCGCACCGGGTAGGGCAGAAGGGGATGCCCACATACAGCGAAACATCCGTCGGCTCCAGCAGTTCCGCAGCCCGCACGGTGGAAACCGAGCAGTCCAGTGCCAAATTCTGCCGGTCCTTGGTTACATAGTACACATCCTCCAGCAGCTTTTTGGCGCTTTTCACGGTGCCGCCCTCCAGAAGATGCTTGGTGGAAATTTTGGTGGGGCGAACGCCGGCCAGTGCACCCCAGGGGGGCGTCTGCTCCAGCAGCTGCACCGCCGCCAGATAGTAGCTCTGCTGCAACGCCCTGCGCCGGGTACGAACCGATTCTTCGATAAGCCGAATCCGGCGGCTGGCCTTGGCGGTGCGTCCGTCCAGGGTGATTTTCGCCGTAGCGGTAAGCCAGGTTTCCCCCCGATGCAGGCACGACTCCGCCTGACCCGCCGTTCCCTCCGGGAACAGCGCCATTTGCAGTTGTTCCACGGCATAACGCTCGTCATGCCCGATAAGTTTCAAATCCATGTTATCTCAAATACGGATTATACCGCAATTCCTCGTCTAATGTGGTCGATTCGCCGTGACCGGGCCAGATTCGGAGATTCCCCTCCAGCTGCGCCAACCGGCGAAGTGTTTGGGACATGACCCGGCTGTCGCCGCAGGGCAGGTCTGTACGCCCGCAGGAGCCGGCGAACAGGGTGTCACCGGCAAACAGCTCGCAGCCAAAGCGCAGGCACACCGACCCGGGAGTGTGACCCGGGGTGTGCAGAACCTGGAAGGTCAGTCCGGCAATGGTCAGCTCGTCACCCTCACCGTAGGTGTGGGTGTAGTACAGCGGACCGGAGGTGATGGCGGGGGGCAGGTTCAAATCCTCCCGGCACAGGTACACATCGCAACCGGTTTCCGCAGCCAAATCCCGCACCGCGCCCACGTGGTCAAAATGCCCGTGGGTCAGCAAAATGGCGGCAAGAGGCTTGTCGCCCAGAGCGGAGAGCACCCGCTGGGGCTCAGCGCCGGGGTCGATGGCAATCACACCCTCGGTGCCCGTCAAAAGATAGCAGTTGGTCTGCAAATAGCCCAAAGGCAAGGTGGTAATGGTCATGCGGCGCTCCTTTACCGTCTGGGGGTTTCCATCAACTGCTCTGTGTCCAGAATCAAGGTCACGGGGCCGTCGTTAACGGATTCCACCTGCATATCGGCGCCGAAGCGGCCGTGCTGAGGGGGATAGCCCAGCTCGGTGCAGATTTCCAGGAACTTTTCGTACAGCTCCTCGCCCAATGCCGGGGGAGCGGCCTCGGCAAAGCTGGGCCGGCGGCCCTTGCGGCAGTTGCCGTAGAGGGTAAACTGGCTCACCACCAGCACTTGACCGCCCACGGCATCCAGCCCCAGGTTCATTTTTTCGTTTTCGTCCTCGAAGATGCGCAGACCCAGCGCCTTTTCCGCCAGGTAGCGACATTCCTTCTCGGTATCCTTGGGACCAATGCCCAGCAGAATCAGAAAACCCTGCCCGATTTGGCCCACCATTTCGCCGCCGATGGTCACGGAGGCGGATTTTACTCTTGTCAGTACAGCTCGCATAAATCTCCTTTCGGCCTTCCCCCAAGGGGAGGGCATAAAGTTAGTTCTGTCCTCTGCGGGAGCCGATAACGTCCCGGATGTTCAGCAGTTTGTTGCGGATATTTTCCAGCTCCGCCACGTTTTTGACCTCAAAGCGGACGGTGAACACGCTCTTGCCGCCCGGCAAATCCTTGCCGTTGAGCTCCTTGACCCGGACACGGCAGGTGGTCATCACCGTAGCCACGTCCAGAAGCAACCCATCCCGGGTCAGGCACTCCAATTCCAGGGTGGTGTCGAAGGGCTGCTCCGCCTGGGTTGCCCAGTGCACCCGCACCCACCGGGCGGCCTGATGGGGGTCGTCCCGATGTTGGGTGTTGGGGCAGTCCATCCGGTGGACGGACACGCCATAGCCCTTGGTAATAAAGCCGATGATTCCATCGCCGGGCACCGGGGTACAGCACTTGGCGAATTTGATCATGCACGAATCGATATCCTCCACTACCACACCGTTGACCGCGTGGCGGTTGTGCTTGGCGGTTTCGCTTTCCGGGGTCATCCGCAGGGGATTGGCAGCCAGAACCTTCTCGTTGGTTTGCGCCTTCAGCGCCCGGTTGATGTCGTCACGGATGCGTCCTACGGCCTTGGAAGCGGTCAGACCGCCGTAGCCGATGGCGGCGTACATATCCTCCCAGTCGGCGAAGCTCAGCTTCTTCAGCAGCTGGGGACCAACCTCCGGATCGACAGTGATGGACAGGGGCAGACCCACCCGTTTCATTTCGCCTTCGAAGGAGGCTCGTCCGTGCGCCACGTTTTCCTCCCGCTTTTCCTTCTTGAACCACTGCTTGATTTTGGTGCGGGCTTGGTTCGACTCGCAGATGTTCAGCCAGTCCCGGCTGGGACCCTTGGCGGTCTTGGAGGTCAGCACCTCGATGATATCGCCGTTTTTCAGCTTGGTGTCGATGCTGACCATCCGTCCGTTAACCTTGGCGCCCACCATGGAGTTACCCACGCCGGAGTGAATGGCATAAGCAAAGTCAATGGGGGTAGAGCCCGAGGGCAGGGAAACAATCCGACCCTTGGGGGTAAAGACGAATACTTCGTCATCGAACATGTCGATTTTCAGGGAGTGGACATAGTCCTCGGCATCTGTGGTCTGCTGGCTCTCCAGCAGGCGGCGCACCCATTCAAAGTCCTTCTCGTTGCCGTCACCGGTGCCCTGCTTGTATTTCCAGTGGGCGGCGATGCCGTATTCGGCGGTTTCGTGCATCTCCCAGGTTCGAATCTGGACCTCGAAGGGGATGCCCTGGGTGCCGATGACGGTGGTGTGCAGACTCTGGTACATGTTGGGCTTGGGGGTGGAGATATAGTCCTTGAACCGCCCGGGCACCAGATTGAACAGGTCGTGAATGTGACCGAGCACGTTGTAGCAGTCGGGGATGGACTCCACCACGCACCGGAAGGCATAGATGTCGTACAGCTCCTCCAGGGATTTGCCCTGGGTCTTCATTTTGCGGTAGATGGAGTAGACGTGCTTAATCCGACCGTAGGTCTTGCTCTTGATGCCTACGATGGACAGCCGGGTGGTGATTTTGTCCTGGATGGTGTGCATGAAGGCCTCATCCTGCTCCTTGTGAGCATTCAGATAGGACATAATCTGCTCGTAGCCCTCAGCATCCAGGTACCGTAAGGAGGTATCCTCCAGCTCCCATTTGATTTTCTGCATACCGAGCCGGTGGGCCAGGGGGGCATAGATGTCCATGGTCTCCCGGCATTTTTTCACCTGCTTGGCAGGGGTCTGATACTGCATGGTGCGCATATTGTGGAGCCGGTCCGCGATTTTGATCAGCACCACCCGGATATCCTTGGACATAGCCATGAACATCTTACGCAGGTTCTCCATCTGGGCTTCCTCGGTGGAGGAAAAATCCGCCCGGGTCAGCTTGGTTACGCCCTCCACCAGCTCCGCCACGGTTTGACCGAAGAGCATGGCAATCTCGTCGAAGGAGGCGTCAGTGTCCTCGATGCAGTCGTGAAGCAGGGCGCCCAGAATGGCATCGGTGTCCAGGCCCATCTCGGTGACAATCTGCGCCACCGCCAGGGGGTGGATGATATAGGGGGAGCCGTCCTTGCGTTTTTGGTCTTGGTGCTTGTTGCGGGCGTAGTCCACAGCCCGGTCAATCAGATCCATATCCGCACCGGGCATCCGCTTTAGGATGGCGGCGCACATGGAGCCGTAATGTTCAGCAAAGGTTTCCATTTTCTTCAGCTCTCTTTCGCCTGCAACAGGACCTGCATGGTCCGACTGCGGGTTAGGTCGGCCTTGCCGTCGATTTGGGCAAGACGGATGGTGATGTACTTATGCTGCCGCTGGAGCTCCACCAGACCCACGTCTGCAAAGATATCCAGGCAGATTAGCAGCTGCCCTAAATCCAGAGCCTTGCCGGACCAACGGACGATTTTCCGGCACAGGCATATGGGACTTTCCTGCAGGGGGGTATTGGCGCCGGCCAGATACCGCCAAACCATGCCCAGGGTGGCGCGCTCCGGAAGAAGGCACGCTGCATGGCGGGAGGTCAGCTCGCCGCGGCACATGGCCAGGTAACCGCTCTCGTCGGCGGAGCAGGGGGCGCTGCAGCTGGGGCGAATGTCCAGCACATTCATCTGCACGGTGCGTTCGCCCTTGTATTCGTTGATTTGGGGCAAAAATGCCACGTCTACCAGGTCCCCGGGCTCGATGGATGCCGTCTGGGGGGTCTGGGAAAAATAAATCGCATTGATGGCATGGCGCCCCTGGCGCAGCCGCAGGCGCATGTGCCGCCCGTTGCCAACCATGATGATTCGCTCAACCTGGAGCCGCTCCATCATCAGCACCGGCTTGGGGCAGCCGTTGCCGCAGGGCTCCAGTGCGCTCAGAGAGTCGATGCCGCTGACGCTCAGCAGCTCCGCAGTCACGGCGCAGTCCACATCCAGCACCGTGCGGGACTGGCACTGGGCGTAGTATTCCCGGGCCAACGCGCAGATCCGCTGCCGGAAGGTGTCAATTTGATCCCGGGCGATGGTAAAGCCCGCTGCCAGCTCGTGACCGCCGTAGCTTTCCAGCAGGTCGGACAGGCAGGAAAGGGAAGTAAACAGGTTGAATCCGCCGTAGCTGCGGGAGCTGGCCTTGCCGTGGTCGCCGTCCATGCAAATCAGGAAGGCGGGGCAGTGATACTCCTCTGCAATCCGGCTGGCTACGATGCCCACCACGCCCTGGTGCCAGGTTTCGCCAGCCAAGACGATGGCCTCCGGGGGCTGCCCGGCGGGCAGCAGCTGGATAGCCTGCTCATAAATTTCGGATTCCACAGCCTGCCGCTGGCGATTCAGGTCGCACAGCGCCCGGGCAAGATAGGTGGCCCGCTCGGCATCCTTGGTCAAAAACAGCTCGGTAGCCAGTTCGATTTTGCCCATGCGTCCGGCGGCATTAATCCGGGGCGCCAGCATGAAGCCAATGGAGGAGGCGCTGAGCCCTTCGGGCGCACAGCCGCTTTCCTTCATCAATGCGGCGATGCCGGGGCGCCGGGTGCGACGCAGGGACTCCAACCCCCGGGAGACGAACGCCCGGTTCTCGCCCTGAAGGGTCATCACGTCCGCCACCGTGCCAAGGCACACCATGTCCGCATAATCCTCCAGCACTTCCTCCTGGCTGCCACAGAGGGCGGCGGCCAGCTTGAAGGCCACACCCACACCGGACAAGGTCTGGTGGGGGTAGGTGCAGTCGGGGCGGTGAGGGTCAACGATGGCAATGGCCCGGGGCAGGGTGTCCTTGCACTCGTGGTGATCGGTGATGACCAGGTCAATGCCCAGCTGAGCGCAAAGCTCCGCCTCCGCTACGGCGGTGATGCCGCAGTCCACGGTGACAATCAGCTTCACACCTTCGGCCTTCAGTTGGTCGATGGCCATGGGATTCAGACCATAGCCCTCCTCCATTCGTCCAGGGATGTAGGAAACCACGTCCGCCCCGTGTCGCCGCAGGAAATCCGACAGCAGACAGGTGGCGGTGATGCCATCCACGTCATAGTCGCCGTAGACCGCAATTTTTTCGCCCCGTTGCATGGCGACTCCCACCCGACCGGCGGCCAGATCCATGTCTTTCATTTCGAAGGGGTCGGGCATAGGACCGTCACAGCCTAAGTACTTTTTGGCATCTGCGGGGGATTTCATGCCCCGGGCCGCCAGAATCATGGCGCTTAGGGGAGAATAACCGCCGCCAACCAAAGCATTTACCGCACCGACCTCCGGCGTTAATACATTCCAAACTCCATATTTCAAAGCAATACACATCCAATTATAACATTTATTCATTATTATAACAAAAAAGCCGCTGATCTACAATAGCCAAGGCGGAAAAAATGCTGAAAAATCAGGACAATCCAGTGGTGCGGTAAATGATTGTTTGCGGGCATGGCCCGCGGCAAATCGCGTCACCTACCCAGGCGGTAATCGAACACCTTTGGGCACACTCGGTAACGAACGGCTCTGTAAATCGTACAGAAATGTCTGTCATCGCGAGGGCCTTTA
>JBGVDR010000012.1:0-2652 GCA_045119455.1 Faecousia sp. | reverse complement strand
TCTCCGATGCTGTGGGACACTCCATGGTGGATCACCTGAAGGCGTATGCAGAGGAATCGTATTCAGACGAAGAATATGAACAGAAAAAGGGTCAATACACCCATGCCCAGCCCTTTACAAAGGAATCGCTTCTATACCGTGTAATTTTTGAAAAGTACTATCCCGGTCAGGGGCAGATGATCGTAGATTTCTGGATGCCGAATAAGGAATGGGAGGGCTGCAATGTAACAGATCCCTCAGCCCGTGTCCTTTCTAACTACGGTGCCAGCGGCAAATAAACAGGAGGAAACATTATGGAAAAGAAGGAACAGCTTTACGAAGGCAAGGCCAAGAAGGTATTTGCCACCGAGAATCCACAGCTGCTGATCGTGCAGTACAAGGATGATGCTACCGCCTTTAACGGCGTGAAAAAGGGTACCATCGTCGGCAAGGGCATCATCAATAACCAGATGAGCAACCGGCTCATGGCAATGCTGGAGTCAGAAGGCGTCCCCACCCATTTTGTGAGGGAGCTGAGCCAGCGGGAAACACTGGTAAAGAAGGTCAGCATTGTCCCACTGGAGGTCATCGTTCGCAACATTGCCGCCGGCTCCTTCTCCAAGCGCTACGGCGTGGAGGAGGGTGTTGTATTCGACCAACCTACCATTGAGTTTTCCTATAAAAATGATGAGCTGGGTGATCCGCTGCTGAACACCAAGCACGCTCTGGCTCTGAAGGTGGCAACTCCAGAGGAAATTGAGATCATCGAACGGTATTCTCTGAAGATCAATGAGGTGTTGAAGTCCTGCTGGCTTTCCCGCGGTGTTACACTGGTGGATTTCAAGCTGGAATTTGGAAGACTGGCGGACGGCACCATCGTTCTAGCTGATGAGATCAGCCCGGATACCTGCCGCCTGTGGGATTCTGAGACCCACGAAAAGCTGGATAAGGACCGTTTCCGTCGGGATTTGGGCGGTGTGGAAGAAGCCTATGCTGAAATCATGAAGCGTCTGGAAGCCAAGCTGGGAGGATAAGAATGGGGAACTGTGCAATCGTAGGCATCAACTGGGGTGACGAGGGGAAGGGCAGAATGGTAGACCTGCTGACGGAAAGCTATGATATCGTCATCCGTTACCAGGGTGGCGGCAACGCAGGCCATACTGTGATCAATGAATATGGCAAGTTTGCCCTGCATCTGCTGCCATCCGGCATTTTCCGCAAGGGTGTTGTAAATATCCTTGGAAACGGTGTTGCCCTTGACCCGGAAAATCTCTGGAAAGAAATTGAGGAAGTCACAGCCAAAGGCGTTCCGATTACACCCGAGAACCTAAAAATCAGCGACCGGGCATCGTTGTTGCTGCCTTGGCATCGGGAACTGGACGGATTGGAAGAAGCGCGCCTTGCGGATAAGAAATATGGTTCCACAAAGCAGGGCATCGCCCCCTTTTATTCGGACAAATATCAAAAGAAGACAATTATGGCGGGCGAACTGCTGTATCCCGAGCATTTGACGGAGCATTTGACCGACCTGCTGGGTTGGAAGAATCTTACGCTTACCGGTGTTTACGGAGCAGAGCCTGTAAAGGTGGCAGAGCTGCGGGAGTGGATCGATACCTACTGTGAGAAGATCAAACCTTTTATATGTGACACTGGCGCATTTCTGAGAAAAGCCCAGGCGGACGGGAAAGACATCCTTTTCGAAGCACAGCTGGGTGCCTTGCGGGATCTGGACTACGGCATCTATCCCTATACCACATCCTCCAATGCGATTGCCTCTTACGCACCGGTAGGCTCCGGCCTGCCCTCTGCCAAAATTGGTGAAGTGATCGGCGTGGTAAAGGCCTATTCCACCTGTGTGGGAGAAGGTCCCTTCGTTTGCGAGATGTTCGGTGCGGAAGCGGATGCGCTTCGAGAAGCCGGTTTTGAGTATGGTGCGAAAACCGGCCGTCCCCGCAGAGTTGGTCCCATTGACATTGTGGCTACCCGCTACGGTGTGCAGGTCCAGGCGGCAACCAAAATTGCGCTGACCAAGCTGGATGTGCTGAGCTTTATGGATAAGATCCCGGTTTGCACCCATTACACGGTTGGCGGTAAGGAAACGGACGAATTCCCATTCCCCTCTGTGCTGGATAGTGCCAAGCCGGTGATCGAGTATATGGACGGTTGGAAGTGTGATATTTCCGGTATCCGCAAGTGGGAAGACCTGCCTGTTGCCGCACAGCGGTATGTAGAATTCATTGAAAAAGAAATCGGCTGTCATGTAGGCTTCATTTCCGTTGGTCCGGAGCGTGACAGTATCATTATTCGTTAAGGAGAATCATCATGACAGAAAAATACGAATCCCCCCTGAGCTCCCGCTACGCATCCGACTATATGCTGCGCCTGTTCTCGGCTGATCACCGTATTCAAACATGGCGTAAGCTGTGGGTATCTTTAGCAAAGGCAGAGAGTGCTTTGGGTTTGCCCATTACAAAACAGCAGGTTGCCGAACTGGAGGAACACATTGCAGATATTGACTTTGCCTGTGCCGCTCAGCGTGAAAAGGAAGTTCGGCACGATGTAATGGCCCATGTATATGCCTATGGCAAGGCAGCCCCGTCCGCTGCGGGTATCATTCACCTGGGCGCAACCAGCTGCTATGTGACAGACAATGCAGATCTTATCATCTACCGG
>JBGVDR010000011.1:0-3379 GCA_045119455.1 Faecousia sp. | reverse complement strand
ACGCACTTTACATCCTCATTGCCAAACAGCTTCAGGATACGCATTGCTTGCCGGTTCAGCGCTTCCATAGAGCGAAGCAGTGGGGTTTTCTTATCCAAAGCCTCACCGCCGTAGGAGCAAAATGCCGTGGGGATACAAAGTGTCTTACCTTTAATGAATGCATAGGAAGTGGGATCCCAGGCGGTATAGCCTCTTGCCTCAAAGGTTGCCCGCAGACCGCCGGAAGGGAAGGAGGAAGCATCCGGTTCGCCCTTGATCAGCTCCTTGCCGGAGAAATCCATGATGATGCCGCCATCCGGTGCGGGAGAAATAAAGCTGTCGTGCTTTTCAGCGGTAATACCGGTAAGCGGCTGGAACCAATGGGTATAGTGGGTAGCACCGTGTTCAACTGCCCAATCCTTCATTGCAGCCGCAACAGCGTTGGCGACACCTGCATCCAGTTTGGCACCCTGATCGATTGTCTTGCGGAGGGACTGATAAATATCGGCATTCAATCTTGCCTTCATGACACGGTCATCAAAAACCAAGCAGCCAAAATAATCCGAAACAGTACCCATAAGATTTACACTCCTTTTCAGAATTTGGCAGACCCGGAGGAGAATGTGAAGGGGAAAGGAAGAGACAAAGAAAAAAGCATTGTCAAGGGAAATGGTTCCTCCGGGCCGCCAGGGTATAAAAAAAGGCAAAGGCGTCTAAGAGCTTAATGCTCAAAGACGCCTTTGCCTTATGGGTGCATCATACACCCGTAAATTCGATTTGTCAACACCTTGCACAAAAAAGTTTTTTGACCTTGTATACATTGACAAATTCCGTAAGTTGGAATATAATACCATCAATGAGCAAAGGCGTTCGTGGATAGGGAAAGTCTACCCTGTCGGTGAACGCCTTTGCTTTTTTATTTTTGTCCGAAAGGATTGAAGTGTATGAAGCCAGAAGGTCAAGTGCGTATTCCATCAGGCTGCGCGATTGCTGCTGTTATTTCCAGAGACGGCAAACGAATGTCCGGCAAGATGATTTGCGAAGCCATGAAACCTATGCATGACCGTTCCAACGGTCTGGGCGGTGGATTTGCAGCATATGGGATTTATCCGGAGTATAAAGATTTTTATGCACTGCATTTGTTCTTTAATGAACGGGCAACCCGGAAAAACTGCGAAGTATTTCTGAAAGAGCGGTTTGAAATTGTAAAGTCTGAAATATTACCTACCCGAAAGATTCCTGCAATCACAGATGAGCCGATCATCTGGCGTTACTTTGTTACGCCGCTCCGCAGCGCACTTACCGCTATGCAGGTGGACGAAAGGGAATTCGTCGCCAGAACTGTCATGAAGATCAACACGGAAATGCCAGGTGCCTATGTGTTTTCCAGCGGCAAGAACATGGGAACCTTTAAGGCTGTTGGTTTTCCGGAGGATGTGGGAGAATTCTACCGCCTGGAGGAGTATGAGGGCTATTCCTGGACCGCCCATGGTCGCTATCCCACCAATACCCCCGGCTGGTGGGGTGGTGCCCACCCTTTCACTCTTCTGGATTATTCCATCGTCCACAACGGCGAGATTTCTTCCTATGACGCGAACCGTCGCTTTATCGAGATGTTCGGCTATAAATGCAATTTACAGACCGACACCGAGGTCATTACTTATATCATGGATTATCTGCTGCGGCGGCAAGGACTTTCTTTGGAGGAAGCCGCGTCGGTCATTGCGGCTCCTTTCTGGAGTACCATACAGGGAAAGGACGAATCGGAACGGCAGCGGTTATCTTATCTGCGAACTGTGTTCCCCAGTCTGCTGATCACAGGCCCCTTCTCCATTATTCTGGGCTTTGACGGCGGCTTGATGGCGCTGAATGACCGGTTGAAGCTGCGCTCCATGGTGGTGGGTGAAAAGAACGACAAGGTATTCATCGCCAGTGAAGAAGCGGCAATCCGAACCATGGAGCCGGAAGCAGAAAATATCTGGGCACCTGCCGGTGGAGAACCAGTGATCGTGACTGTGAAAGAAGGTGCCTATTAATGGGAATTTCATTTATCTATCCGGAATTTGAAGTGATCCGGAATGAAGACCGTTGTATCAGCTGCCGCGTATGCGAGCAGCAGTGTGCCAACGAAGTACATTCCTTTGACGCAGAGCATAAACGTCTGATCAGCAATGAAACCAAATGCGTCAACTGCCATCGCTGTGTTTCCTTCTGCCCTACCAGAGCATTGAAAATTGTGAAAACCAATTGTTCCCTCCGTGAAAATGCAAACTGGCAGAGCGATACAGTTCAGGAAATCTATAAGCAGGCCAACTCCGGCGGTGTGCTGTTATCCTCTATGGGTAATCCAAAGGAATTCCCGGTTTACTGGGACAGGATTCTGATCAATGCGTCTCAGGTTACCAATCCTCCGATTGATCCCCTGCGGGAACCAATGGAAACGAAGGTATTTCTGGGCAAGAAGCCGGAGAAAATCCGCCGGAAAGAGAATGGAGACCTGTGCTGTGACCTGGCACCCCAGCTGGAACTGAGTATGCCGGTGATGTTTTCTGCTATGAGCTACGGTTCCATCAGTTATAACGCTCATGCCAGCCTCGCCAGAGCTGCTACCGAACTGGGCATCTATTATAATACCGGTGAAGGAGGTCTGCATGAGGACTTTTATGTGTATGGACCCAACACTATTGTGCAGGTGGCATCCGGTCGGTTTGGTGTGCATGACGACTATTTGAATGCAGGTGCAGCAATCGAAATCAAAATGGGTCAGGGTGCGAAGCCCGGTATCGGTGGCCATCTGCCGGGAGCCAAAATCGTAGGGGATGTCTCCAGGACCCGCATGGTACCTGAAGGCTCTGATGCCATTTCTCCGGCACCGCATCACGATATTTATTCCATTGAGGATCTGCGTCAGCTTGTGTTTTCCCTGAAGGAAGCAACGGAATATCAGAAACCGGTGATCGTAAAGGTGGCGGCTGTCCATAACATTGCGGCCATAGCCAGTGGTATTGCCCGCAGCGGCGCGGACATTATTGCCATTGATGGGTTCCGTGGAGGTACCGGCGCAGCGCCAACCAGAATCCGTGATAATGTTGGCATTCCCATCGAACTGGCATTGGCTGCAGTGGATCAGCGGCTCCGGGATGAGGGAATCCGAAATCAGGTTTCTTTGGTGGCGGGCGGCAGTGTCCGCAGTGCATCTGATGTGGTCAAGGCGATTGCCTTGGGTGCGGATGCCTGCTATATCTCAACAGCAGCACTTCTGGCTATGGGATGCCACCTGTGCAGAACTTGCCAGAGCGGCAAATGTAATTGGGGTATTGCTACCCAGCGTCCGGAACTGGTAAAGCGGCTGGATCCCGATGAGGGAAGTAAACGCCTTGTCAATCTGATGACTGCATGG
>JBGVDR010000010.1:0-6155 GCA_045119455.1 Faecousia sp. | reverse complement strand
GGCGGCGATGACGATGCCACCGGTGTTCCGGTCAATCCGGTTGCACAGAGCCGGTGTAAAGGAATTTTCCTCCCGGGGACGCCACTCCCGTTTTTGGTACAGGTAGGACTGGATATGGTCAATCAACGTCCGTCCATACTCTGCCCCGTCATGGGGATGCACCGCCAGACCAGGGCGCTTATCCACCAGCAGAATGTTTTCATCCTCGTAAACAATGTTCAGCTTGGGCGCCGCCACCGTTAAATAAGCATTATCCTCCCGGGGCTTGTCGAAAAATTCGTCATTGATGTACAGCTGGAGCACGTCACCCTCATTCAGCCGGCTGTCCCGGTCAATGCGCTTGCCGTTGCACTTAATGCGCTTCAAGCGGATATATTTTTGCGCCAGGGATGCGGGCAGAAGCGGCACCGCCTTAGCAAGAAAGCGATCCAGCCGCTGACCTGCGTCGTTGGCACCGATTTGAAATTCCTTCATAATTACCGACCCATATTCTGATCAAAATGACTGTTGATTTGCGTGGTAAACTCCAGAGCGGAGTTGTAGCCCATTCGCCGCTGGCGGTTATTCATGGCGGCAACCTCCAGAATCACAGCCAGATTACGACCAGGAGTGATGGGAATGGTGTACATTGGAACCTTAACGCCCAGAATATCCATGTACTGATCGTCCAGACCCAGCCGGTCGTATACCTCATGAGTCTTCCAGGAAACAATGTTGACCACCAAATCAATCACATTGTCTTCCTTAACAGCACCCATGCCAAATAGCTTAGCCACGTTGACAATGCCGATGCCCCGGAGCTCAATGTAGTTGCGAATCAGCAACGGCGCCGTACCCACCAGGGCATTGCCGGAAATTCGCTTGATTTCCACCGCATCGTCCGCAATCAGACGGTGACCACGCTTCAGCAGCTCCACCGCCGCCTCGCTCTTACCGATTCCGCTTTCGCCAATCAGCAGAATACCCTCACCATAGACCTCCATCAGAACGCCATGGCGGGTAATACGGGAAGCCATGGCAGCGGTCAGGTATGCAATGACGCCGGAGATAATCTCGCTGGTGGTTTCCTTACTCCGCAGAATCGTGATGTTGTGTTTGGCAGCCATAGCCAGGCATTCCTGGTCTGGCTGGGCATCCCGGGCAATGAGCAACGCAGGAATTTTATAAGAAAACAGGCGGTCAAAGGTAATGCTCCGATCCGCCGGACTGAGCTTCGCCAGATAACTCAGCTCCACGTTGCCGATAGCCTGAAGACGCATGGGCTCAAAGTGATCGAAGTATCCTGCCAACTGCAAACCGGGACGGGACAAATCCGCCACCGTCAGACGAATTCGGTCGAAATCCGTAGCGGCATAGTCGATTTTCAAGGAAAATTCCTTCACCAAATCCTTCAGCGCAACGCTATATGTATCCATCATCGCCTCGGTTCACCCCTTTTTTTATGAATGATGCACTTATTATACCCTCCCGCAAGAGGAATATCAATATAAAAATAAAAAAACTAAAAAATATGTAAAATAATACTTGCTTTTTTGAAAAAAGTTTGGTATCATATCTAGGCGCTCGAAATGGGCGATATTTTACTGATTATTATGCATGCGGATAGGAGGTGCAAATAATGGCGAAGTGTGATTTTTGTGGCAAGGGCGTGACCTTCGGTATCAAGGTTTCCCACTCCCACAGACGTTCCAACCGCACCTGGAAGCCCAACGTGAAGCGGGTTAAGGCCGTTGTCAACGGAACTCCGTGCCATGTGTACGCTTGTACCAGATGCCTCCGTTCCAACAAGGTTGAGCGGGCCGTCTGATCCCATGTCACCAATTACAGCACTGTCAATAGACAGTGCTGTTTTTTGTTGCTCAAAAAATCGCCTGCCGCATGGCAGGCGATTTTGATTATGGAATTACTGCCAGCTGGCATCCTCCTGCTCCGGACGCTTCTCACGACCCAGCAGCTCCTTCACCGCCTCAACGGCGCTCATACCTTGATACAGGCAGCGGTAAGCTGCTGTGATGATGGGCATATCCACACCCTGGCGCTGGCACAGCTCGTAGGCGGAGGCGGAAGCATAGTAGCCCTCCACCACGGCGCCAACCTCCTTCATAGCCTCGTCCACAGACTTGCCCTGACCAATCAGAATGCCTGCCCGGCGATTACGGGAGTGCATGGAGGTGCAGGTAACAATCAAATCGCCCACGCCGGCCAGACCGGCAAAGGTATCCTTGTCCGCGCCCATGGAAATGCCCAGGCGGGCCATCTCCGTCAAGCCACGGGTCATGAGCATCGCCTTGGTGTTGTCGCCGCATCCCAAACCATCGGTGACACCGGCGCACAAAGCAATAACATTCTTCAGCGCAGCACCCAGCTCTGCACCCACAGGGTCAGGGCTGGTGTAGATACGGAAAGTATCGGACATAAAAGCATCCTGCACGAATTCCGCCAGTGCCTTATCCTCACAAGCGGACAGGCAGCCGGTGGGCACATCCAGTGCAACCTCCTCAGCATGGCTCGGGCCGGTCAAAACCACAACCTTGCGTCCGGTTTCCTGGGCAACAACCTGGCTCATGCGCATCAGCGTGCCCTGCTCAATGCCCTTGGTCACAGACACAACCACCGCATCCTCGTCAAGATAAGGCGCAATACCTCGGCTGACGCTTCGGATGGGGAAAGACGGAGCCGCTACCACAACCAGCTTGCAGCCGGAAATGCAGCTATAGTCCGAGCTAATCTTCAAACTCTCGGGTAATTTGGCGCCGGGCAGGCGGATATTTAGCCGCTCCTGCTCCATCTGGGGAATCAGCTCTTTTTCAAAGGTCCACATGGTCACATCATGACCATTCTTGCAAAGGCGAATCGCCAGGGCCGTGCCCCAAGCGCCGCTTCCTACCACTGCAACTTTCATTTTTTCGTTCCTCTCTTAAAAAGGTCGGTCTTTCGTTCCTGTCCTTTCACCAGTCGGACAAGGTTGCCCCGGTGCATAAACACAGCCAAGGCGCCCATAAACGCACCGCAAATCATCACCACCGGGTCATCCCCGTGGAGCACCACAAAGGAAACACCAAAGCCCAGAGAGCCCATCACAGAGCCCAGGGATACATAGCTGGTAATCAAATACAGTGTCACGAACATGCCCAGCAAAATCAATCCAATCCGCCAGTCCAAGACAAAGGCAATCACAGCACCACTTAGAATGCCCTTACCGCCCTTGAAGCCCAGCAACGCCGGGAAATCGTGACCCACCATCACCGCAGTGCCGCCAACAGCCATTCCGGCCGTCCAGCCCAAATACTGCTGCAGCAGCAATCCGCCAGCCAGGCAAGCAATCGCTGCCTTACCGCCATCGATTAAAACCACGGCAAGAGAGCTGATTCCGCCATAGTTCCGGGCAAAGTTGGTCAAACCTGCGTTGCCACTGCCATGACTGCGGACATCCTCATGGGCGACGAGATTGGACATAATCACCGCGCCGTTCAGGTTGCCCAGCAGGTAGCCCACAAGAACAGTCATTACAATCGCAAAAACCATGCGTTACTCCTCCTTGTCACCCTTCTGACGAATGGTGATTCGAACCGGGGTGCCCTCCAGACCGAAAACCTCCCGAATCTGGTTTTCCAGGTACCGTTGGTAGGAGAAGTGGAACAGCCGGGCATCGTTGCAGAAAATAACGAAATGAGGCGGCTTGGTACCGGCCTGGGTCATGTAGTAAATCTTCAGGCGGCGACCCTTATCCGTAGGCGGCTGAACCCGAGCGGTGGCTTCCGCCAGGATGCTGTTCAGCGCACCGGTGGTGATGCGGCTGGTATTCTGCTTATAAACATCCTGAATCACCGGGAAGAGCTTGTCAACCCGCTGACCGGTCAGCGCAGACAGGAACACCACAGGCGCATAGGTCATGTAGCTCAGACCATCACGCACATCCCGCTCCTTGTCGCGCATGGTGTTGGTTTCCTTGTCCTCCACCGCGTCCCACTTGTTAACTACAATAATGGCGGCCTTACCGGCCTCATGAACCAGGCCTGCGATTTTGGTGTCCTGCTCCGTTACTCCATCGTTGGCATCAATCAGAATCAGGCACACATCCGCCCGCTCAATGGCACTGATGGTACGCATATTGGAATACTTCTCAATAATGTCGTCCACCTTGCTCTTGCGGCGCATGCCGGCAGTGTCAATCAGGCAATACTTGCCGGTTTCATTCTCGTAGTAAGAGTCAATCGCATCCCGGGTGGTACCGGCCACGTTGGAAACGATGACCCGCTCCTCGCCGAGAATCTGGTTCAGCAGACTGGACTTGCCCACGTTAGGCTTGCCCACGATGGCGACCTTGATAACGTCGCTGTCCTCGTCCTCGTCGGAATCCTCAGGGATATTCTCCAGCACCCAGTCCAGCAAATCGCCGGTGCCGTGACCGTGGACAGCGGAGGTTTCAAACAAGTCGCCAATGCCCAAGCCGTAGAACTCGAACACTTCAGGGTTCACATAGCCGATGGAATCGCACTTGTTCACCGCCAGAGCGACGGGCTTGCGACTCTTGCGGAGCATGGTGGCAACATCCTGATCGGCAGCGGTGACACCGGAGCGCACATCCACCACCATAATGATGGCATCGGCCAGTTCAATGCCGATTTCCGCCTGACGGCGCATAAATTTCAGCATATCGCTGTCGGTGCCGGGCTCGATACCGCCGGTATCCACCAGCGCAAAGCTCCGACCGCACCACTCACAATCACCGTAGATACGGTCCCGGGTGACACCGGGGGTATCCTCGACAATAGAGGTGCGCTGACCGGTCAGCTTATTAAACAGCATGGATTTACCAACGTTGGGGCGGCCTACAATAGCCACCAATGGCTTTGCCATGAGTATCACTCCTCTCAAAGGGGAAATGTTTGGATTTGATTTCGAATGGTCGCTCCATGAATTTCATAGAGCTGCTGCACTTCGGACTCAGTAATAAAGCCCTCTGCGCCGCCACTGACTCGAATCTTAGCGGAAGCGAAAAGCTCCGCCCGAATCAGGGCTTCCACAGGGGTATACCCCTGTGCATAGAAATGAAGGAAGGAAATATACAGCGCATCGCCTGCGCCCACCGTGTTCACCACGGGTCCTACCTGCACCGCAGGCAGTTGGAAAACCTCCCCTTGGAACACCAGTGCTGCGCCCTTGCTGCCCCGCCCCAAAACAATCACGGAATTATGGTAGGTGTGATACAGCGCCCGCAAGAAGCCCTGATACTCCTCCCCTATTCCCTCATCGCTGAGGAACAGGATGTCCGCAGATTTCATGAAATCCCGATTGTAGTCATCGTGGATATCTGTCAGCACGTGCACATCGGTGGCGATAATTTTGCCGGCTGCACGGGCAGCTTCCAGAAGAGGGCGATTAAAATTGATGTTACAGGCAGCAACCAGGTCCACATCCTCCAGTGCCTGCACATTTACGGGATAAGGCGTATCCTGAATATCCTTCAAATCGCAGTAAATTTGGCGACGACCGGATTCCTCGTAGAGCACCGCCGAGGTGGGGGTCGCCTTCAAGCAAGGAATCAAACCATCGGTGGGGATGCCGCGCTCCTTCAGGGTTTGACAAATGTATTCGGATTCAAAATCCGTGCCGGTCATAGACTGAAGACGCACCGCATCGCCCAAAACATGAGCCGCAGCAGCAAGATTCAAGCCGACACCGGAAACACGGGACTGCACCCCGAAGAATGGATAGTCGATGGGATAATAGTTGATGGGAAATCCGCGTACTTTTATCGTGGTTTCCACATTCACCAGTCCGGAAATCAAGAGCCTGGACATAAACACACATCCTCCAATTTACATATCCCCTATATTATGCCACATTTACCTCGAAAATGCAATCCTGTAAATTGTAGATTATACGACCCCATATAAAGGAAAAAGAGGAAGACCGAAGCCTTCCTCTGCGTTTCCGCTTTTCCTGCCTTAGTCAGCCTTGGCGGCCAGGACCTGACGGCCATTGTAGGAGCCGCAAGCCTTGCAAGCTCTGTGGGGCATGACGGGCTCACCGCACTTGGGGCAAACAGCCACGCTGGGAGCGGACAGCTTCCAGTTGGAGCCACGGCGCTTATCGCGGCGGGCCTTGGACACTTTACACTTAGGGACAGCCATGGTGACACCTCCTTGGTC
>JBGVDR010000009.1:0-27846 GCA_045119455.1 Faecousia sp. | reverse complement strand
TCGTGGCCATGCTGAACTACGGCGCCGCCGCTCAGCAGAGTCTGAATTACAAGACCGACTCTCTGATGAATGCCGGTCTGACCGCCGAGCAGCAGGCTCTGGTGAAGCCCTACGACGCCAACATGATGGACAATCTGGTGGCCGTGGAGCCTCTGAAGGTCGGCAAGTTCGCCTACAATTCCGCCGGCTACTCCGACCGGAAGCCCTCCGTCTCCTTCGACGGTGCCTTCTCCATCAACTACTACTTCACCACCAAGTTCGTCCCCGAGGGTGATATGACGCTGTACTACTGGACTCTGTCCGACTACAATGCCGCAGACGTACTGACCGCTGAAAATGCCAGCGGCTCCATGACCATGACCAACGTGGGTGGCAACCAGTACTGGGGCAACGTGGAAGACATCGTGGCGAAGAACATCGATGAGACTGTGTTTGTCGCTGCTGTGTACACTTACGGCGGTATCGAGTACGCTACCGGCGTACTGGCCTACTCCGTGGGCAGCTACTGCGAGAGCATGATTGCCGCCCAGACCATGACGGAAATCTGCACCGGCGCTGCCGTCTACGGCTACTACGCCAAGGAGTACTTCGCAAACTAATACGTCCTTGCGAGGAGCGAAGCAACGTGGCAATCTCCTGACAATTAAACGCAACGATTTCCTTTAGAGGAGATTGCCACGGGCCTTTCGGCCCTCGCGATGACAAGGAAGTTTTGAGTGCACCTAAATAGTCAAACCGGGAGGGGCTTGCCCCTCCCGGTTCTTCTTTTGCGAAAAGAACGATTCAAGAATCGCCCCTACGATAAACCGCGCCGTGATATCACAAAAAACATGCCGGAGATTGCTCTCCGGCATGTTCTTTAAGTTTTCAGAAGATTTCATCCTCACCGTAGATGGTGTTGGCATTCATCTGCTGGCTCAGGGAAGTCAGATTCAGCACAAGCCCAGAATTGTTATTGATGTACATCGCAGGCTCCTCATAAGCCTCGTAGCTCAGAGTGATGGTGCCGTCCTGGTTCTTCACCAGAGAGATTCGCCAAGTACCTGCAGGCACACCCCACTTCTCGGGACCATTCTGCACGAAGGTACAGGAGGAATCGGTGGTATAGGCGGATGCCCAGTACCAGCTGCCATTGTCTGCAGTCTTGACACCCAGGTAGTTCATGTCGCTGGTGAAGGTGACCACAATACTGTCGGTGAAGCGGTAGCTGATGGTATTCTCCCAGTCACTGTCGGTACCGGAATAAGCGCCATCGATGACACCAATCAAGCAGTACTCAATCTGAATCGATTCGCCCAGGGTGGACCAGGTGCTGGATCCAGAGTTGAACTGAACCTTGTCATCGGTGGGAACTGCCATATCGCTAGTCTGGCGGCCGGTGCCATCGTTGAAGAGGAGATTCACGGCCTTCACAGACAGGTCGAAGTAGTACAGACCCCGTTCCGTATCGTAATTCATGGTCTTACCAGGCCAATTGCCACCGGTGTAGTTTGCACCATCGCTCCACGCCCAGATATTCACCGTTCCCCAACCGTTCTCATTTTTGAAGTAGATGCGCTGGGTGCGATCCTCGCCGCACTTGCCGCAGGTATCCGCATTATCGGTGAAATCGTGACCTGTGGAGGGCAGTACCGTGGTGTAGTTGTCACCGCACTTGGTGCAGGTGTAGGTCATCAGGCCGTCGGCAGTACAGGTGGGTGCCTTGATCTGCGTACCATTATCATAGGCATGCTCACAAGGTCTGGCGTAGCTCAGAGTCAGAGTGCCGTTGTTGTTGACCGTTAGCTTGAAGGTCAGCTCCACGCCACCGGGCGCAAACATCTTCTGACTGGCACCGGTCAAGGTGTTGAATAGGTTGACAGATTCTTTATTCTTGTCGTAGACATCGGTCATGTACCAAGTGGTATTGCCGGTGGTCTTGACGAAGACGTAGCTGTCCTCCTGGAAAGTCACAACCAACTCACCGTCAACAAACTTGTACCGACCCAGGTTGTCAGAGTCCGCGCCGCATCCGTAGTTCACACCATTGATGAAGCCAACCAGATAATAATCCAGCTCATCAAGCTTCAAGCCCCACTGACCATTGTAGGTGTAGAGGTTGTTACCGTTAGTAGGAATCATCAGGTCGCTGGTCTGGGTGCCGGCACCGTTGCTGAAAATCACATGCGTGGTCAGTACGGGCACATCGTAGCTGTACAGACCATCCTCGCCGGCAACGGGCTGCATCTGGGCACCAGGCCAAACATCGCCGGTGTAGTTCGCGCTATTGTGGTGGATATCCCAGGCCCAGATATAGACCGCAGGCCACTGGGCAGTGTTCTGGAAGTAGATGGTCATCATCTCATACTCACCACAGACGGAGCAGATGTGATCCACATAGTTGTGACCCGCAGGGATGATTGCCTCAATCTTCGTTTCGCCGCATTCACCGCAGGTATACACTCTTGCGCCGATGTCGGTACAGGTGGGTGCAGTGGTAATCACGCCGCTGTCCCAGATGTGGCTGCAGGGGTGGGTGTAACTCAGATTCAGCGTGCCATCAGGATTCTGGGTCAGGGTGAAGGTAACCTCCACATTACCAGGCACAAACAGCTTTTCGGAGCTGCCGGTAGTGGTGTTGTACAGGATGGCGGACTTGGCATTTCCGTCATAGGTCTGCGTCATGTAGTAGTCGGCATTATTCTCAGACTTCACAAAAACATAGCTATCCTTGCGGAATTTCACAGTCAGCTTGCCGTCTACAAACCGGTACTCACCCAGGTTGGCGTAGTCGTTCTCGCAGCCGTAGTTACTGCCGTTGATGTAGCCAATCAGGTAGAAGCCGGGCTCCTTCTCTTCGCACAGGACACACTCGCCATCGGTATAGCTGTGAGCCACGGGGTTGATTTCCATCTCTACGTCCTTGGTCTCGCCGCAGTTCTGGCAGGTCAGCATCTTCACACCGGTGTGGCTACAGGTGGGAGCCTTGACGACCTTGCCGGCATTCCAGCTGTGCAGACAGTAACTCAGCTTCAGCGAGCCATGCTCGGTCTGCTTCAGGAAGAAGGTCACATCGCCGGCAGGAACATTCAAGCCGTAGCTGGCATCATCCTTATGCAAGGTGACGGACTTAGAATCACCCAAATCACTCTGACCCGCATAGATAAGGGTATCCTTCAGCATATCCCGGCGGATGGTAATCACCGCAGCGGAATCCAGCGTCAGGGACACCTTGCCATCCCAGAACTGCACATCGTCCATCTCACCGGTATCGGTTGTGGCGCTGTAAGTCACACCATTGATGGTGCCGTTCAGGTAGTAAACGGGGGAAATCTTAATGCCGTTTTCGAAGTACATGATGGTGGAATCACCCATATCGCCCAGATTTGCAATTTGCAGACCGTTGAGCTTGATATTGGTATAGGCCACCAACGCAGCCTTATTCTGCTGAGGTTCCACAGCCCGCAGGACCACCTGGTATCTGCCGGAGGCATCCACCGGGCACTCGCTGACGGGAATGGTGTAGTATTGCTCGGTGCCGCTGGCAACCAAGGCCAGGTTCTTCCAGCCATAGTTACCGCTGGGCAGCAACACGCCGAACTGCAGCTGGGCGCCCAGCTGGGTGCTGCCCGCACCATAGAACTTGCCGTAGTCCAGAGCGCGGACCGCAATTTGCAAATCCTGTACATTGCTGCCGGGCTTTTTGGACACATAGAACACCACGGCGCCGCCGGTGACATTGCCTTCCATGTAGACCTCGTTGTTGGGACCCTGGATTAGGTAATCGTCGGCGCTGCCCACGATGATGCCCTCGAAGGTTTCGGGGGTGCTGGGATTGAAATCGTTGTCAAACAGGTTCTCCGTCCAACTCGACAAGGCGGTGGACACCGTCATATTGCTGCCATTGAGACGGCCAACAGCGATGTTACCCTGGAGAATCTGATCGCGCAGCTCCAGAATCTGGGCGCCGTTCTCCTGGGCGGTGTAGTGCTCGTTGGTTGCGCCCATGGGTTCATAGATACGCAGACCATCGATATACAGGTAGGTTTTCTTAGGATCTTCGGACCGGTTGTTCTGTGCGTCAAAGACGTAGGTGGGAACGCCGGAAATCACCACAGTATATTCGCCATGGGTCAGACCGGTGGCCCGGATCACAGGAACCTGATTGATGGATTCAGCGCCGCCGTCACCGCCATGGTCAAACTGGGTAACCACGGGGATAATCCGCAGAGCCTCGGGCTTCGCCGCAGAGGAATCGGCCTGATACTGGGCATAAGCCGCGGCATCATAGACCCAAGCCACAGTAGAGGCAGAGTCGAAGGCATTGGTGCGACCAATCAGCTCAAAGCCGGTGCCCTTGAAGGTGAAGGAAGCCACATCGCCGGTATCGCTAATCTGGACGGCGGTGAGGGAATCGCCACTATACAGGGAGTTGGCATTGCCTTGGTAGGCGGCATCCTGACCGTAGGGCTGCGCACGGTCGACGCTCTGGCTCAGCAGGCCGGAGCCGTTTCCGTGACGGGTAAAGACGTTGTCAGTGCTGGCTGCATCCCTGTTGTAGGCGATGTCATTGAAGCAATCCTCGTAGTAGACAACGGATGCAGGCAGCACCGTTATCTTCTTGTACATCTGAACCTCGTTGTGGATGTTGATGCCCTGATTCAGGGGGCTGGGGTTGGCACTGGTGGAGTGAACGGTGATGGCCAGCCACATGTCATTTTCCTGATCCATGAACTTCTGAGGAGTAAAGGTCAGACCAGCGGAGCCGCTTTCGGAACCATAGTGTACCTTCGCCGTGTAGCGGAGGTTACCCTCGGAATCGGGGGCGGTTTCGTTACCAACCATGACCCAGGTTTCCAGGCCAGGGGTAATCACCAGGTTTCCGGTCTGATGGTTGTTGCCATCACTGCCATCATTGATGATGATATGGGTGATTTCCACAGGCACCAGCTCGTCCAGGGTGTACCAGAGGTCGCCCTTGGTCATCTTCTTGCCGGGCCAGGTCATGGCATCATCGGTCATGCCGTCGTGCCAGTAGTAGATGTACACGTCATCATTCCAGGTATCCGGAACCATGGCATGGACTTTGTAACCGCCCTCGACGGAATAATTAACCTGCATGTCATAGAAGGAGGTCACAACACCGGTATCAGCGTCGGTTACCTCACTCAACACATCACCGTACAAATCCAGCCAAAGATTATTGCCCGCATAGACTGTATACTCCTTGGTTCGCTTATCGGTGCCGTTGCTGAGGTACAGATTGGTAACGTTGCCGGGAACTTCGAAGGCAAACTCGGTATTGCTGATTGCTCTTCCCTCTTCAACCTCAATCCACTCGTTGCCCTGCTGATAATTCACCTGCAGATACTGCCAGTTCTGTCCAACGTTATCATGCAGGCGCACAACCACCTCCACGTTCTCGATGATTGTTTCGATGTCGGCGGTAACCTTGTTACCGCTGACGGTGACAGTGATGAGTGAATCCAAATCCGGAGAAATCTTCAGGTCCTCAGTCTTCAGAGCGGCGGTACCATTGTTGACGATTACGTTGGTAACGTCAGCAGGGATGTCCAGCTCGAAGACACCGGGAGAAATCTCCTTCATGGGAGAGCCGGGCCAGGAAGGACCGGTGACACCTTCGTTGTACCAGTAGTACAGGTAAGGCGTGTTCCAGTTCCCGTCGTTCTCGGGAACGATGGCGGTGATGGTCTTGGTACCCACGCCGGTAAGGGTGTACTCACCCTTGATGGAATCGTAGGCAATGTTCTTACCGGTTTCAGGAATTGCCAGATTCACATGGTAGAAGCCGTCGTCGGTGTGAATTCGGTTGTCTTTCAGCAAATCCTGTGCGGCAAAGCTGATGCCGGTCATGGTGGCATCGTACTGCTTGACAGGGTCGATGAAGCTGGGCTCGGTACCGGTGACACCCATCAGCTTGGCACGGATTGTGCCGTAGGGACCGAAGAGATAGTCGCCTTCGAACATGGCACCATTGGCATCCAGAGTTTCGGTGGACAGACCATAGTCCAGAACGTAGACGCTGTCTTCCACATCGGCAACGAAGACCTGGCTTCTCAGAATGGCATAATCGCCTTCTGCGATGTCATTTGCATTGACACCGGAGCCGTAACTCTTGTCGTACATCAGCAGGTAGAAGACGTAAATGCCAGGCTCATCATAATTAATGAGGTATCCGGTGTGACCGGCTTGGTCGGTGTGCTTATTCAAGAAGTCAGAGTAATCTCCGCCCACCCGGCCGAACTTGTCGCAGGGTGCAGTAGCCAGATTGCCGATAGTAATGTTCTTAAAGAACTTCTGATACAGGCTCAGCTGGCTGCCTTCGCGAATCGCTTCCTTCTTGGCCTCGGTCAGCAGATGGGACAGGTTCATAAAGATACTGTGCCCAGCCCACTGATAGTGGATGGGGAAGCCGTTGGTGTACATCCGGTGGCTGGCATCGGAACGCAACACGCGGTTTCCTGCGGCGCTGGGCTCGGTCTTGGTGGTAGCGGTGAGGTAAACGGTGTTGTCCACCATGCCGGCATTGAGCTGATCATGGTTGAGCATGTAGTACATGCCCCGGAACTGGACCGATGCGCCCACCCACAAGCCGGAACCGGCATTGGTGACTTCCGCATCGTCGAAGCCCGCCTCCGTACCATCATTAGACTCCAGCTTTTTCAAGAATCGTTTCAACGCTTCCTGACCGCCGTCGCCGTTTACTTCGTCAAAGGTAATTCGATATTCTCCGTAATCTCCGTTTGCGTCCTTACCTCGGACAATGGCTACCAAATCCTTGGCTTCCAAAGGTCCGCCGCCGGTATCCAGGACGTAAATACCGTTGGTTTTGGAATCGACCGTCAGACCATTGGTGGGATCCATGGTAATGCCCAGCACATCGTCTCTCCAGGTCAGGTTATACAGCTTGGTGTTACCGGTGTTATTCAGGGTGAAGCTGTACTCCACAGAGGAAGTCGGATCGATAACGCCGCCGTACTCGATTTCCTCACCATACTGGAAGGCTTCCTTTTCCACGTTCAAGGCAGGGTCGGTGATGTGCATATTGGTAACAATACGGCAGTTGGCGCCCCAGCCGTGACGCTCCATGTAGTAGAAGTCAAACTGGCAAATCTGACCATCGGACAGATTCAGCCGATGCTGACGCTTGAAGTACTCCTTCTCGCTGGCGCTATAGGTGTTTGCAACAGTCTTACCAGTGGGATTCAAATCCTCATCCAGGTACTCGATGTTGGAGGCGGAAATCCACTGATCAAACTGGTCGATGGACATATCCTTGTTGTAGCCGTACTGCGCCAGCACCTCCAGATCCTTTGCGGCCGCATTGACGTAGTCGTTCACATCGATGTACACAGAGGTAATGGAGTGGGCGCCGCCAATGTCCAGCACCAGCTGACCATTGATGAACAGGTAAACGTCATCGTCACCTTCAAATTCGAAGAACAGGTCGTCTTCCTCGCGGTAGACGAACTCACCGTTGGAGGCAATAACGTAGTTGAAATTCCGGTCTTTGTAGGAGTTGGAGCCCTCGGTGTAGATACGCTGGGCATCGTCCAGGAAGTAGTAGGACTGGGTCTGACCGGCGAAATCGCCCTCTGCATCGGTGATGGGCAGGAAGGGGAACCGGGTGGTCCAGGAAGCGGTCTCACGACCGTAGTCGAAGTTGGTCTTACCAGTGACACCCTCCATGGAGATGATGCCGGTACCGCCGGACTGGCTGTAGGGACTGTAGGAAATGGCAGACTTGTTGGTGCCGTCATCGGTGAAGATGGTACCGACGGTGGCAGTCTTGCCGGTAGTAAAGCCGGCATCGAAGACGTAAGCGTTACCGCTGTGACCCAGAGCATTAACGGTAGCGCTGGACAGGGTCAGGTAGTCGTAATCGTCCTGCTTCTGGTTGTAGGAATTGGCGATGAACAGGTTATTAAGCAGGTAGAAGGCGGCATCCATGGCAGTATCGATGGCATTACGGCAGTCGGAGAATTCGCCGTAGAGCATCTGGCTTTTTGCCAGGGTCTGTTCATAGTTGCCCATGAGCTTGGTGTAGTCATCGTGGGCGGCACTTACCTGGCCATTGACAACGATGGTGTTGACGCTGTTGCCGGGGCGGGCGGACATGCCCAGCTCATGACGCAGGGCGGTGGCCAGGTCCACACTGGCTTCGTTCAGCTCGTTGCCGTTACGGCTGTCGCCGTCGTAGTTGATCCAGCCAATCTGACCGTCGCCGTTCAGGTCCACGCCGCCGTACTTGGTGCTCTCGGTACCCTTGATGTAGCGGGTGTTGTAGTTGCCGTTGGCGTCCCTCATAGGAACACGCAGACCGTACAGCAGGTTATAGGCGATGTATTCCACGGTCTCCTGCCGATAGACGGGCACTCGGTAAGAAACACCATCCACCACAACCGTCTGCAGTCCGCCCTCCAGCAGACCGGCAGTCATAACACCAGAAACCATGGTTTCCAGAAGCTTATAGCCGTCGAAGTTCATGTTCTTGGTATCGAAGGCCTTGCCGTTAGAGTCGTCACCGTCGTTGGAGCCCCAGGTAGCGCTCTCTTCGGTGGCGGCCAGGAAGTAGATGTAGTTGGTGGTGCCGGAGGGGTTGGAAATGAAGTCAAGGTTGTCATAGCCGCTGCTGGTGCCGGTGTAGTTGGCGGTATACTTGACCTTGTCATACTTCTGGGTGTTGGCGTTCCAGACCAGATTGTAACGGGCCTGGTTGAAGGAGTCGCCGGACTTGGCATTGGTACGGTAACCAATCATCCAGGTATCGAAGTCGTAGCCGTACTCATACACGGTACTGCCGGTGGCCTCGCCGCCGGAGTTGGAGCCAGGCAGGTACTTACCACCGCCGGAGGAATAGAGCATACCAAAGCTCTTGTTGCCGCCACCGTTCCAAACGCGGTTGTTTCCAAAGCTCAAGGATTGATTTCTATCCTGCGTCACCGTAGCGGCGGCATTCATATAGTTGACCGCGCTCTGGCCAAAGGCCACGGCGGTATCAAACTGCATGCCATCGCTGGCTTTGGGATTGTTCTTAAAATATCCGACAAACGCAATATCCAGGCTCTTGCCATTCGTCAAAGCAGGCAGATACAGACCCAGGTTGGCAATGCGGTCGATGTTCATCATGTTGGTATCATCCGCGCCAATGGTCTCCCGCAGGGGGATAAT
Source organism: Faecousia sp. (assembly GCA_045119455.1). GTDB lineage: Bacteria > Bacillota > Clostridia > Oscillospirales > Oscillospiraceae > Faecousia. The sequence continues at coordinate 18,675 of JBGVDR010000009.1, read as the reverse complement.
CTGATACTGCCAGCCGGAATCATCGGAGAAGGAAAGCTGATTGATGTTATTTGCCGTGGTCCAATCGGGATTCTTGGTCAAACCGGCATAGCCCCATTGGTTTGCGGTTTTGTGGCCATCCGGGGAGGAGGAATCCAGATAACCCTGCGCCCACAAGCCAAACTTATCGGCAGCGGTCAAGCCGTTGGTGCGATAGACCATGACCATGTAATCCACGTCAGCAACCAGGGGCACATAGCCCTCCTGCACCAGCTGATGATCCTCCCGGAACTTGGACAGAAGGATTTTGCTGGGGCCGGAGTTGGTCAGACGCACATACTGGGCGCCGTTGGCCTGGGTCACCTGATCCACGTTAATGCGGGTCATGGAGAAGCTCTCCGCACGAGTTACATTATTTAATGTATTTTTTAATGTAAGGGTTGCGCCGTTGGTCCAGCTCCAGAAGGTTTCGCTGGTGTAGGCATTGGTCTTCCAGCCGTTTTCCGTGGAGTGAGTGGTGAAGTCCAGACCGTAGCGGACATTGGCACTGTTGGATACGGAATCAAACATCTTGGGGGCCGTATCCTTAGTCTGCCAGCAGTAGTTCAGGGAAAAGATGTTGTTCAGATAATCCGCCCGTTTGGCCGGGGTCACATAGCTGTGGGTAGCAGTAAAGTTGCCGGTACCATGCGCCAGATACTCACCGGGGTTCTTGTCAAACTTGACCGCTTCTTTACCATAGTTCTCAGCTTCGGTCAGATTGGTGAAATAACCGATATGGGTCAAGTCCAAATAAGCGTTGCTGACCATGCCGCCCGCACTGGACGAGGTGGTACCTGCGCGCATCGTCATCCAAACATAGGAAAAGTACTGATTGCCAAACATCTGGTACATATCAATGATCTGATAACGCCAGGAAGTAGAATCCGGCAGGGAATATTTATCAGAGCGCACCCAGCCTGTGCCGCCAATATCGTCAGATACTGAAAAATCCAGGTAGTAATTCTGGACCTTGTTTGCACGGTATACCAGAACCATGTAACGGGCTGTGCCCAGCGTCGCTGCGCCACCGTAAAAGTAGTTGAGCAGCATATTGTAGCCGGAAGTATCGGAGCCGTCTGTAATGTGCAGGTGATACGGGGTTTTGTAGTCCTCCGCATCTTGGCCCTTTAATGTGTAGGCCTTGCCATACTTCTTACCATTCGCACCGTAGTAATAAAACGGACTGTTCTCCGTGGCGGAGATAGAATAGTTCACAGAGGTACCATAAGTAAAATCCGAGCCCAACACGGTAACCGGAGGCTTATAGCCACCACCATAGGGCGTTACGTAGGCCGTCCCATCGGTATGGTTGTATGTCACGTTCGGTTTGCTGCTTGTAGTGGTGGTATTGGTATCCATCCACTCAAAGAGCATACCGTCGCTCAGGTAGTCATAGACCTTGATAGGCCAGTTGATGGCATCCTTCTGTCCAAGGGTGCTTAGGTCAACGCCGGTTTCACCACCCCGCAAATCGCCAAAGGCCGCCAGGGTGCCCACCGGCAGCAGCTGAATGGTCAAAATGACCACCAACAGCAGCGCCAGCGCTCTGTGGATAAAGCCCGTCTTTTTCATAATTTCCTTCTCCTTTCGTGCTTGAAAACGTTGAGAACGTCGCAACGAAAATTACACCATGTCACCGGGTCATATACCGTCCCGATGATAATAATTCAAGTTACATGATACCATTAAACTCCATAAACGTCAATCCTTTTTGTTTATTTTGCTTAATTATTGTGAGTTTTTTCTTACTCGCCCCCCCTAATCCTTGGCAATGCTCTGAATTTTTCTGTTTTCATTTGTTGACCATTTGCAATTTTACCGCAGTTATGATACAATGCTAGTATCCCTATTTATACCTGTGATTGCGGGAGGTATCTTTATGAAAACCAAAAAATTTCATTTTCCCATCAAAAACGTTGCGCTAATTCTGGCGCTGACTCTGGCGATAGGTGCAGTACTGGGCGGCGTGTTCTTCAGCGTTCCCTCCCGGGCAGCCGACACCAGCAACCTGGGGCAGATTGTTGACCACTTCACTGCCAACAGCAGCGTCACATTTAAGCTGACCGACAAAAGCCGTTTCTACCTGCTGACGGAGCCTACCGGGGATTTGCTGCAAACGATTCAGCTGTCCCAACGTCAGTTTGCCACCGACGGAATTCCCTCCGCCAATCCCATGCCCATCGTCTATTTCACCAACGAGTCCATGCTCCGCCCCGGCGACATTCTAATCAAGCTGGTCGACAACGATTCCGACATCGGTGCCGAAGGCTACAAACTGAACGTCAGCGCCTACACCACCGTGACGGCTGAGGATGTAAATGGCCTGCTCTACGGTCTGAATATGCTGCAGAAGCACTTCCGTGCCGCCGGCTCCGCCGAAATCAAGGGCTTTTATTGCTATGATACGCCGGATACCAAGGAGCGCACCGTCCAACTGGACTGCGCCCGGAAGTACTTGTCTGCGGAATATATCTGCAATTTCGTCAAGGAAATGTCCTGGATGGGTTACAATTCCCTGCAGCTGCACTTCTCCGAGGATGGTGGCTTCCGCGCCGACTTCTGGAACGACAATTACTATGTGGACGGCAAGTATGAACCCGAAAACGATTTGACTTGGCTCTGCGGCAGCCAGGTCCAGTCCTGGGTTAAGGACGAAAGCAACAACGGCGGTAAAAACTATTGCATTGACCCCGATGCCAACAGCTACCTAACCACCAAGGATTTGATAGAAATTATCAACACCTGCAAGGAGTACCACATCGACATCATCCCCTCCTTCGACTCCCCCGCCCACATGGACTACCTGACCTGGAAGTTCGAGCGGAATTACCGGTCCAATAACAACTACGCCTTCACCTACAACGGTACCACCTACAAAGCCTCCGATACCAAAGGCTGTATCAACTACACCGGCACCACCGGTGCCGCCACCCCCTCCTGGCCCGACTACACCACCATGGATTTGTCGGATACCACCCGGGGTCGCATGTCCAAGGCCTTTATCTTCACCCTTTACAAGGACATCGCAGACTTCTTCCGTTATTATGCCGGCTCCACCAAATTCAACATCGGTGCCGACGAGGTCAACCTGACTGCCTCTTCCAACATCTCCTGGAATTACAGCAAATTCCCCGGCTACATCAACGAGCTGACCGCTCTGCTGGAATCCAGAGATTACACTGTCCGGATGTTCAATGACTTTATCAATGATAATAACGTGGACGATTTTGATTCCGACATTGAAATCCTCTACTGGAACTCTCCCTTCAATACCACCAACACCTCCAAACCCTATAATGAACCTTCCGTTTCCTCCTTCGTGAACGACAGCAGAATCCTCTACAACTGCATCAATATTCATACCTATTACGTCCTGCGTGTGCCCGTGAAAGTGGCTGACGACGATGCCCGAAGCGTATACTGCCGGTCCTGGGAATTCTACGCTGCTGACGAAAAAAGCATCTACGAACGCTGGGCTCCCAACAATATTCGCAAGTGGGGCGACGCAAAAGAGCCCGATGCCATTGTTCCCAACGCTCAGCTGGGCGGTGCCTACTTCCTGTTCTGGCACGACTATGCCGCTGTCAACACCGAAAACGAAATCTGGAATGGTGTAGAAGACACTCTCACCAATACCGGCGAAACCTACTCCGCCCGGAACCGTATGTGGTCCAACAGCGTCAAAATGTGGAACTGGGATTTGGATAAGACCCTATCCTTCGCCAATTTCGAGCTCATTCGCAAGGCACTGGGCGACTTCCCCGGCCTGCAGAGCAATACCTTCGATAGGTCCACCTCCCACGCCAAAGCCACCAGTCTGAGTGTGGCCGCAACCGCCCCCATCCAGCTGGCTGACCACACCGCTCTGACCCAGGCGCTGGCCAACAGAATCGACCAGGGCGAGTACAACGATCAGAGCTACGCCGCCTACCTGCAGGCTTACACCGAGGCACAGCAGGTCAACGCCCGGGACAATGCCTCCGCTGAGGAGCTGGGCAATGCCCTGGCAAAGCTACAGAACGCAATCAACAACCTGAAGATTCGCACCAACACCTTCACCGTGGAACGCAAGACCATCATCAACGGTGTCACCGTTCTGATTGACTCCATCGTTTATGAGTTCCACCATGCCGAAACCTCCTACAACATCTTCATCCCCAGCCTGACCGGCTACAACTACATCCGCACCGACAACTCCAACTTCGACGCTCTGGCCGCCGGCGATGGCTCCGGCTATCTGACTGGCACCGCCTATTCGGATATGGTCATCACCATGTGGTACGACCATGCTACAGACCTGGGTCGGCTCAATGCATTGCTGGCTAACCGGATTACCGAGCAGGGTGACTTCACCGACGAGTCCTGGGCCGTCTACACGCAGGCGCTGAACGCCGCATCCAAGTTCACTCTGAGCTCAACGACCATGCAAAGCGATGTGGACAAGTTGGTTAAGGCCCTGGAGGATGCCCGAACCGCTCTGATTATCCCCAGCGACGAAACCTTTATTAAGGTGGAGCTGATTTCCCCCAGCATCTCCACCGGTGAGCAGGTCGGCCTATATGTTTCCACCTCCACCAATGTGCCTACTCTGACTATCACCAACAAGAGTACCGGCGAGCACGTGGAGCTGGATGTGTGTACCGCCGAGATTCAGACCTTGAACGACGGCACTGTGGTAAAGCGTTGGGTGATTCTCTTCCCCGCTGATTTCAGCGGCAGTGTCACCTTTATCGTCAGCTATAATCTGACCTTCGTGGAGATCTAATTGCACATTCCAAAAAAACCGTCCGACTCCCCCGAGTCGGACGGTTTTTCTGCGTTAATTGCAGGGATAACTGATGGTTTAGCGCCATCAAAAATTGCTCGTCATTGCGAGGGCTGCTATGCGCCCTCGCAATGACGTATGACTGTGCTGCGCAGTTCTGCGTCGGTTTTCTCCCGTTTTGCTATAGGAATTACTATTTTCTCCATAAGGCGAGCGATTTGCAAATACCCCTGCGAACGCAAAAACAGGAGGGCAGTCGCCCTCCCGTTTATTCTGTCTGATAGCCGTAGCGCACAATGTTGGAATTGTCGCCCAGATGGGCCGAAGCCCGCTTGATTTCCGCCCCGGGCTCCATATCGCCAAAATTCATCAAAAACGTAATACCGCCTAGAAAAACACCGCTTTCCAAGGTGTTTTTATAGTAAATGCAAACATTTTTCAGGGTTTTCCCACTGACATTCTTCACAATATAGGCATTACCCTCCCGGGTAACTTTCAAATCCCGGGTGGAGGTTATGGCATTGGCATTGTAAGCGGCCTGGCAATCCCTCAACACCAGTTGATCCTCCGGTGCCAGAACCAGGCGGTCCTTCTCCAACACCCAGACCATGCCCCCTGCCGGCAGACCGGTAATGCGAAAGGTGGCGGTGCGCTCGCCCACCTTGTAGGTCACCGTGGCCAAATCCAGATACTTGTCCGTATCGTTGGCCACCAGAATCGCCGCCACATCCCGCACCTGCTCGTAGGTGCCGTCCTCCACAAAGCCGCCGGAAAACCGACTGATTTCCAGGCAAACCAAATCCTTAATGGGTGGAACCGCTTCGGTGGATTCCCCGGTGGGATTGGAATTCTTCTGTGTACCCTGACCTGCGCAGCCACTCAGCATCAACACTGCCGCCAGGCAGGCGCAAATCATTTTTTTGCGAACATGAACCATCGCCCGTTCCTCCGCTTTCTTTCTATGCCCATGCTACCAAAAATCCACCCCGGTGTCAAGAAAAAGCGGCCAGCAAACTGCCGACCGCTTTCAAATTACTTGCGATGGTTGGACTTAATCACACCACAAGCCTTGGCCAGCTCCATGACCACCAGGGGCACCAGAATCAGGCCCACGCCCACCAGGTACAGCTGCCAGGACAGGGTAATCAGTCCAAACAGGATGCGCAGGGGGGTGAACATCACCAGCGCCACCAGCGCCACAGAAATCAGCGCCGCCTTGTTCAGCATGCCGTTGGTGAAGGGGCCAATCTTGAACAGGGAGTGCTCAGAACGCATATTGAAGGACTGCACAACCTGAGAAAGAGCCAGAACCATGAACGCCAGGGTCTGACCGCCGGCGACAGAATTGGTGTAGGTCTTGCCCAGGAAGTAAGCCAGCAGAGACAGTCCGCCGAACATAACGCCCTGCAGGACGGTCTGGATGCCATAGCCGTTGGCGAACAGGCCCTCGCTCTTGGGCTTGGGCTTGCGGTCCATTACATCCTTCTCCACGGGCTCCATACCCAACGCAATTGCAGGCAGGGAGTCGGTAACCAGGTTGATCCACAGCAGCTGCATGGAAAGAAGCGGGGACTCGTGCCACAGCAGCATGGCCACGAACACGGTGATGACCTCACCGATGTTGGTGCCAAGCAGGAAGCCGACCACCTTCTTGATGTTGGCATAGATGCCACGGCCCTCCCGGACCGCGTCCACGATGGTGGCGAAATTGTCGTCGGTTAGGGTCATATCCGCAGCGCCCTTGGCCACGTCGGTACCGGTGATGCCCATGGCGCAGCCGATGTCGGCGGCCTTCAGGGCGGGAGCGTCGTTGACACCGTCACCGGTCATGGAAACCACCTGGCCCTTGCGCTGCCAGGCCTTGACGATGCGAATCTTATTCTCAGGAGACACCCGAGCGTAGACGGAGATGGTTTCCACCACCGCATCCAGCTCGGTATCAGTCATAGCGTCCAACTCGCTACCGGTAATGGCCTTGTCGCCGGGTAGCAGGATACCCAGTTCCCGGGCAATAGCAGAGGCGGTAATGACATGGTCGCCGGTAATCATGACCGGCTTGATGCCGGCACGGCGGCAGACCTCCACCGCATCCTTCGCTTCGGGACGGGGGGGATCAATCATACCGACCAAGCCCAGGAAGGTCAGGTCGCACTCCAGATTCTCGGAGGTGGGCTCGGCAGGCACTTCGTCGATGAACTTATAGCCAACCGCCAGCACACGCAGGGCATTTTCGCTCATTTCCCGGTTCATCTTCTGAGCCGTTTCCAGGTCGCCGGACACGCACCGGACCGCCATCATATCGAAGGCGCCCTTGACGATAACCACAAGCTTGCCATCGATGCGGTTGACTGTGGACATGAGCTTCCGGTCGGAGTCGAAGGGCAGCTCAGCCAGCCGGGGATACCTGGCATTCAACTCATCCTTGGGCAGGCTGTTCTTGTGGGCTGCCAGGACGATGGCGGTTTCGGTGGGGTCACCAATGTGTTTCTCCTCCCCGTCGCCGAAAATCACGGAGCCGTCGGAGCACAGGGTGCCGTAGGTCAGAAGCTTGCGGACCGCCTCGGAGTTTTCACAGCTGATTTTCTCGGTGCCCTCGATGCCGTCCACATAGGCCTGCACCAGGGTCATCCGGTTCTGGGTCAGCGTACCGGTCTTGTCGGAGCAAATGACGGAAGCGCTGCCCAGGGTTTCCACCGCAGGCAGGCGGCGAATAATCGCATTTTTCTTAACCATGCGCTGCACGCCGATGCTCAGAACAATGGTAACAATGGCGGGCAGACCCTCAGGAATAGCGGAAACCGCCAGAGAAACCGCGGTCATGAAGATGTCCATGGGGTCGATGCCGTTGGCCAGACCCACCACAAAGATGATGCCGCAGGCACCCAGCGCCAGAACGCCCAGATACTTGCCCAGCTGGGCCAGCTTCTTCTGCAGAGGGGTCTGACCCTCCTGCTCGCTGTCCAGCAGGTTGGCGATTTTGCCCATCTCGGTGTTCATACCGGTGGCGGTGACCACCGCAGTGGCAGTGCCGTAGGTAATGGAGCAGCCGGAGAATACCATGTTGGTCCGGTCGCCCAGGGGTGCCTTCTCCTCCACCACCGCAGCGGCATCCTTCTCAGAGGGGACGGATTCGCCGGTCAGAGCGGATTCCTCGCTCTTCAGGCTGACGCTATGCAGCAGCCGGCAGTCTGCAGGCACGAAATCACCGGCTTCCAGCCGGATGATGTCGCCGGGCACCAAATCCGCCGCATCAATGACCTGCTCCTTGCCATCCCGAATGACCCGGGCATGGGGGGCAGACATATTTTTCAGCGCGTCCAGCGCCTTTTCCGCCTTACTCTCCTGCATCACGCCCATAACGGCATTGATGACAACAATCAGCAGAATCAGAACAGGCTCAAAAAACTCCTTAGGCTCGCCCTCAACGCAGGCAATCACAAAGGAAATCGCCGCAGCCGCCAGCAGAATCAGGATCATCACGTCCTTAAACTGGTCCAGCAGTCTGCTGAGCATGGATTTTTTCTTCTTCTCCTGAAGCTTATTGGGGCCATGCAAAGCCCGGAGCTCGTCAACCTTCACGCTGGTCAGGCCGGTTTCCGAGGAACCCAGCAGCTGCAGTACCGCATCGCCGGATTCGTTATGATAAGTCATGGATTTACCTCCTTATAATGGTCAGTTTTTCCAAATCGGTATTATATTATGCGGGGGTTGATAATTCAACCCCCGCTCATAATTTTCGTCTTATTTTACAATATCCCGGGCCACATGGACGCCGGAGGCAGATGCATGCGACAACGAGTGGGTAATGCCGGAGCCGTCACCGATGATGTACAGACCGGGGTAGCGGGTTTCCAGCTTGTCACTGACCTCCACCTCCATGTTGTAGAACTTTACCTCCACGCCGTAGAGCAGGGTGTCGTCGTTTGCGGTACCGGGGGCGACCTTGTCCAGCGCATAAATCATTTCGATGATGCCGTCAAGAATCCGCTTAGGCAGAACCAGACTCAAATCGCCAGGGGTGGCATTGAGGGTGGGGGTAATGAAGGCCTCTTCAATCCGGCTGGGAGTGGAGCGCCGACCCCGAATCAAATCGCCGAAGCGCTGGACGATAACACCGCCACCCAGCATATTACTCAGCCGGGCGATGGACTCGCCATAGCCGTTGGAGTCCTTAAAGGGCTCGGAGAAATGCTTGGCCACCAGCAGCGCGAAGTTGGTATTCTCGGTCTGCTTGGCGGGATCCTCGTAGCTGTGACCGTTGACGGTGATGATGCCGTTGGTGTTCTCGTTGACCACGGCGCCCTTGGGGTTCATGCAGAAGGTGCGAACCCGGTCGCCGTAGGTTTCGGTGCGGTAGACGATTTTGCTCTCGTACAGCTCATCGGTCAGGTGGGCAAACACCGCCGCAGGCAGTTCCACCCGCACGCCGATGTCCACCCGGTTGCTCTTGGTGGGAATCTCCAGCTCCTTGCAGACCCGCTCCATCCACTTCGAGCCAATGCGCCCCACGGAGATGATGCACCTTTCGCAGGTGTAGACCTTGTCGGCGCACTGGACGCCGTAGCCGCCCTCCAGAATCTGCACCGTCTGTACCGGGGTGTCGAAGAAGAAGTCCACCTTGTCCTGCAGGTAGGCATAGAGGTTTTCCAACACCACATAGTTGATATCCGTGCCCAGATGGCGCACGGAGGCATCCAGCAGATGCAGGTCGTTCTGGATGCACAGGGTCTTGAACTTGGAACCGGCGGTGGTGTACAGCTTGGTGCCCTCGCCGCCGTAGGCCAGGTTAATCTGATCGACATAGCGCATCAGCTCCAGGGCGTGCTTCTTGCCGATGTATTCATGGAGGGTGCCGCCGAAGTCGTTGGTGATGTTGTACTTGCCATCGGAGAAGGCGCCGGCGCCGCCGAAGCCGCTCATAATCGAGCAGCTCTTGCAGCCGATGCAGGTCTTGATTTTCTCGCCGTCGATGGGGCAGTTGCGCTTGCTCAGGGCGTGACCGGCCTCAAAAACCGCCACCTTCAGCCCCTTGTTGTGCTGCATCAGCTCGTAGGCCGCAAAAATGCCACCAGGGCCCGCACCGATAATAATCACATCATAGTTCATCGCTGTTCCTCCTGTTGTTTAATTTATTTTATTGTATCACACTCGAAACAAAAAGTAAATGAATCAAAAATGAAATTTCTGTCCGCTGTTTGATATTTCCACGCTTTTCGCCCCACATTATCTGCTATAGATAATAAAACATCATCCTTTCACACGATTTTTCCACCCTTTATATTGACAGTTATTAACACCTATGGTATAGTATTTACAAAGAGATAGACAAATGTTCTTCTGTGAAATACATTTATGAGGTAACCGTATGAACAAATCATTCCGATTCTTTTTATCCTGTATTTTATTTTCAGTCTACTCGTACCGCACATCCCCATCTCTGCCGTCGGCACAGAATCACTAGATGCTTCAAGCTCTGCCACCAGTTCCTCTACCGCTCCCCCCGCAGTCAACAACTGTCAAATCCTAAACTATATAGATAAGGAAGTGTTTGCAAGCGGCAACCACATTAAACGGCTCACCGACGAGGAAACACTCAGCACCTACGTATTTTTGAACAGCGACGGTTCCAAGACCGTTTATTATCTTGACGAACCCGTCAAATACGTAGATGCCACCGGTAATATTATTGAAAAGGACTTGGCCCTTACTGAATCCTCCAATGGCTATATCACCACCCAAAACAATGTTACGCTGTCCCTCCCTGTAAATCCGTCCAGCGGCATCCGTCTGACCCATGCCGATAATACCGTTTCCCTTATCCCACAAGGGGGCACCCTTGCCGGTACTGCTCAAAAATCCGGCAACACCCTGATTTATCCCAACTATTATGGCAATGGTATTTCCCTTGCTTATACCCCCACCCTATCCGGTGTAAAGGAAGATATCATTTTGAACTCCTACGCCGGCACCAACAGCTTTACATTTACCCTAAACACCGGCGGTCTGAATCTCTACCAATCCGGTGCCAACTGGTATCTGGCAGAAACAGAGCTTTCCGAGACCCGAATCAACTTGGGACAGGTTGTGACCTATGATGCCCGGGGTCGGTTTAATATCGGCACCATGACCGCTCAGACCCTTATTGCTGGACGTTCTTACAGTGTGACCATCACTGCGGACGAAGAATTCCTCACCGCCGAGACAACTACCTACCCTGTCACCATCGACCCCACCCTTACCTTCACTGATGGCACCTATCTCTCCAGTTCTATTGAGGATGCCACCATCTACGAGGGAAAGCCCAATCTGAACACCGGCACATGGCAGTACCATCATATCGGCTATTATGACGACGAATACGGTACAGGACAAACTGTCGTCCGGCTCAGCAACTTAATTACGAGCGATGTCTATCTCGCAACAACAGCCAATGGAATTACTTCTGCGAAATTCTATGTCCGGGAAGCCAGTGGCAATCCTTCCGGTACAGTCAATCTCTACCCCATCGTCACCAACGTTTCATGGACTGAAACTGGTATCACATGGAATAACAAGGGTTCTTACGGCACTACCGCCTATGCTTCTACCACTCTGCCGAGCAACAAATCCGCCTGTTTTGACATTACCCAGCTGGTAAGCGACTGGAAGCACGGATTAAAAAACGCCAATGCAGGCTTTGTGCTTGTAGCGTCCCCCTCAAATTCCGATGTAGAATCCCTCTATTCCAGCGAGTATTCCACCAGCTCCTACCGGCCTTATGTGAGCGTTACCTACAAGAATTCTATACAGTTGGATAAATCCTCTGCGGAATTGCGCGCCGGCAATACCCTTACGCTCACCGCTACCACTGCCTTGGAGGACTACTCCTCCTCCTGGAGCTCCTCTGATATGGCCGTTGCAACCATTAGAAAAACCGGTGAATACACCTGTGAGGTCACCGGAGTTAATCCCGGAACCGCCACCATCACCGCCACCCTGGGCGACGGCTCCACCGCCAGATGTACAATTTACGTAACCATTGCCGATGGAATTTATCGCATACAACACGATACACTCCAGCTCGAGATTCCTAAAGCTTTAGATCAGTTTCCCGTTGCAGTGGGCGGTAGATGTTCCTTCGGGCCTGCATCGCTCAATCAGCTTTGGAAAATTCAGCATCTTGGCTCTGGCTACTACAGCATCCGCCCCATGTTTAAACTCGATATGATTCTTGACTATTCCTCCGGCTCCGTAAAGATTGCTTCCCATCCCTCCACAACAGCAACAGATACCCTTGATTCTGTTCCTATGTCCTATCGGTGGAGTATTGTGAAAAAATCCTATGGCTACGTGTTCAATTATGCTGGATTCTCCAGCCAAGCCATGCGCCCAATGGGTGATGTAGTCAGCGACGGCGCTCTCGTGAGTGTCGAGGGCTACTCCAGTGATTATTCTCTGTGGACTTTGGAATCTGTAACCAATTTCACCGACCAGCTCATCCTAATCGATTCCAATACCGGGTTGTACGTTAATAATCCAGTCCGCAGTATTCCCTTCGGCTCCACCGTCTCCCTTGCCGACCTTGGCCTTACCCCTGTTCTGCTCTCCCAATCCACCAATGTGCAATCCTTCGAGTTATCCTCTAGCCCCTTCTGGTTTGCTGGTATCAGAGAAGAAACCGGGGATATTTCCGCCGATTCCCCGGGATTATCCACTATCACAATTTCCTCGCCCAATGTCAGTAGTACTGTTTCCTTCCCAATCACCGTAACCCCTCCCACCAACTGCGTTACAGTGGATGTTGACGTGCTTTACGATGCTGGCTTTGTAGACAGGTACGGAGAAGCCCATTATCTGGAGCGAATATATCTTCAAATCCCCGCTGTGCAGAAATTCTATTGGGAAACATTTGGTCTTTTCGTTAATTTTCTGCCTCCCACTCAATTCACCTCACTGGCAGACCGGTGTGGCACAGGTATTGAAACACTCTGCACGCATGGAACATGCAAAAACTTCTCTCCCAGCGAAACCATACCGGAAGATTCTCTAGAATATCATCATAAAAACTCGCACAATATGCTCTATTCTATCCCCACACCCGAGCAAGGCGACGGTAATCCCCAGTTCTATCGACTGGCCTTCACCGGGCACAAACTTTGCCAATCAACTTCCAACGGTTGTGAACCTTCCTCTCTCGGACTTGCTTCTCGCTATTATGGCAAGGCATTGGTCATGCATAATCCCGGCCTTGGAGCTACTAGTAACCCAGATAAGTTATTCTCCATTAGTCTTTTTCCATCCACAAGGACTACCGCCCACGAGTTTGGGCATTTGATAGGTGCTCTAGACCATTACAGCGAAGAATATAATGCGCCTAGCACCGAAGAAATGAACAAGCAAACCTTTGCTCAAACAGGAAAAAACCGTATAGCGAATACTGTCTCTATGGAGAAAAGCGTAACGATTTGGAGGAACTAATGATTTGTGATGGCTGCAAAGAAAAAATACAAATCTATATTGCAAATAATCTTGCTGACACGGAGGAATGACTTATGAAAAAGACGATTTTTGTTCTCCTATTAATTCTCGCCGCCCTCCTCACCGCCTGCGATTCCCCTTCCGCTGATCCGGCTGAAACTACACTCCCTTCCGAGACCACCTCGCCTACCCTACCTTCCGACCCCATCAAGCCCACCATGCCAAGTGCGACCGGGATAAACGATTCATACTACTACGATTATGAAGAATACCTACAACTGGAAATCGACCCTTCGATTCTCTACATCCCCTACGAAAAAATCCAATTTCTTGGAGAATTCGACTCCTTTATCGTTAAAAGAAAAGACGATTCATTGCGAACTCTCTATGGCCTCAAGAATGGTGACCATGTGTTTTTCTTTAACTATTCCGATTCACCATGTATAGATAATTACAGTGCAGGCACAAAAGACCCAATCCCCGCCACCTCAGAAATGCGTAATTTTGGACACGATGTCACCAATTACGGCTTTGTGTATCATGGCATCCGTTATGATTTTATTTGGTCCGATCTCAAGCGAATCGAATGGGAGATTGACGGAATTTATTACAGTATCTCATCCGGTGTCAGCCCCCATCTCGACAACTACCCTATCATCCCCGGTGATTTGGTCAGCGACCTTCTCAACCTGGACACCGCTGACGAAGCCATCGCAAGATTCCGCGACATGATTTCCAAGCCCTAACCCACACCCCCGGTGCGCTCGGCGCACCGGGGTATTTTCACCACGATAAAAACACGTCATTGCCGCCGGTATCCCCGGCTCGCAATGACGTGTTTTATCAAACATTGAATCGGTCGTAGCTCTGGTAGCAGTCCAGGCAGAGCTTTTGCTCCCCGGACAGCCGGATCCAGTTGGCCCCGGTGACCTCGCCGCAGCAGTCACAGACATAGGACGTAAACAGCCGGGCCTTTTCCGGCAGGGCGATGGTTGCAGGCTTCACCTCGAACATCTCCTCCGGGCGGCAGGACTGGTAATAAGCAAAGCTCTCCTCCCGGGAAATGCCGGGGTTGGGCTTCAGCACCAGCCGGACGCTGCTGCCGGTCTTGCGATTGTAGAAGGAGTAGGCAGACTTGCCCCGCATATGAAACAGCAGATTGCCCTTGCCCAGGCTGCACCCCAGCATCACCTGGATGGCATCGATGCCGCAGGCATCGTTCTCGGCAATACAAACCACCTGCTCATCCTCGGAAAATTCCAGCTTCAAAAGGTCGATGGCGTACAGCGCCGCCTGATAGCCGATGGTCAAGCCACCGCAGGCATGACCGTGAAAGGCCACGCAATCATTCCATGTTTTCATATTTTTCCTCACTCTATGATAACCGTTTTTCGTCCGCTCACATCCAGTACCTGCGCCCGGATGCCGTAGACCGCCTCCAGCGTTTCCGCCGTGACCGTATCGATGCCGCCGTAGCTGTAGCCCTCGCCGGCCTTCAAAAAGTAGAATTTGTCGCAAAACCGCAGTGCCAGATTCAGGTCATGAATCACTGTAATCACCGTAAAGCCCTGTTCTTTCGCCAATTCCCGCACCAGTGCCATCATTTCGTACTGGTTTTTGGGGTCTAAGTTGCTGGTAGGCTCGTCCAGGAGCAGGAGCTTCGGCTCCGCCACCAGCGCCCGGGCCAACATGACCTTCTGCAATTCGCCGCCGGAGAGCTCGTCCACATACCGCATTTGAAATTCCAGCAGGCCCACCCGCTCCATAATCCGGGTGCAGATGTCTAAATCCTCCTGGCTGACGGACCACTTGATATAAGGCTTGCGCCCCAGCAGGACGCAATCGAAAACCGTGCTGTGGGTCAGCTCGTTCTTCTGCGCCACGTAGGCCACCGTGCGAGCCAGCTCATTACGGCTCATTTGGAAGGCATTGTGTCCATCAATCACCAGACTGCCTCCCTTGGGCTTGCGAATCCGGTTCAGGCAGGTGACAAAGGTACTCTTGCCGGCGCCGTTGTTGCCCAACAGGCCCACAATTTCACCGCCCCGGGCGGTAAAGCCCACCCCCTTGAGGATGTCCCCATCGGGATAGGAGAAAGCAATGTCCTTAATTTCAATCATTTCCGCTTCCCTCCCTTGACCGCCAGATACAGAAACAGCGGAGCGCCCAGGAAGGAGGTCAACGCGCCGATGGGCAGCACCGTGGGAGAAAGCAGCGTCCGGGACACAATGTCCGACAGCAGCAGCAGTATCCCGCCACACAGGGCGCTGCAGGGAATCAAGAACCGATAATCGTTGCCCACAAACCGGCGCATGATATGGGCGGCAATCAGACCAATAAAGCTGATACAGCCCACGAACGCCACCGCAACCGAGGAAATCAATGCGCACAGCACCATGCTCAGCACAATCAGCCGATCCACCGGCACACCCAGGCTCTTGGCGGTGTGGGTACCGCTTTCCATGGCATTATAGTTCCACCGGTTGCAGTAGAAAAAGCAAAAAGTACCCAGTGTCAAAGCGGCAATGATAGCGATTTCTGTCCAACCGGCTCTACCCAGGCTGCCGAAGGTCCAGTAGACCACGGTAGCAACCATCACATCATCGCAGAAATACTGCACCAAAGCCGTTCCGCCGGTGAACATGGCGCTGATGGCCACACCCGCCAGCACCATGGTAGTGGGAGATGTGCCCCGGAACCGGGCTAAAGCCAAAATCACCGCCGTAGTGGCCATGCCGCCCACAAAGGCGCAAAGCGTCACCATGGTGGGACTGGTCACCGTCAGGGCAGAGGTCGCGCCACCCGCATTGACCTGAATGCCGGCCCCGAAATAGACAATCGCCACCGCCGCGCCAAAGGACGCACCCTGGGAAACACCCAGCGTGGATGCCGATGCCAGAGGGTTGCGGAGCACATTCTGCATCACACAGCCGCTCAGCGACAGCGCCATGCCCACCACAATAGCGGTGGCCACCCGGGGCATCCGCACATTCCAGATGATGGCGGCTTCCTGCCGGTTTCCGCCGCCGAACAGTGTCCGCAGAATATCCCCAACAGGCATCTTCACCGAGCCCACAGACAGCGACAGCACCGCTGACGCAAACAGCAGTACCACCATGGTCAGCAGAACAGCCCATTTTCTCCGTATGTACTTGTTATAAGCATTCAGGGCTGTTTTATCCATGTATTACCCCAGGGTCAGCTTGCCGTAGAACAGGCCACCCTTTTCCATTTCCTCAAAAAAGTTTTCGCCCAGCAGGGCTTCCAGAATCTCCGCTCCGACGGCATCCATCCGCACGTCGGCAAAAGCCTCGGGGAACAGCACGATTCCGGCATAGTAAGCATCCATCAGCGCATAAGTCACGTTGGTGCCGCAGTTATTGAAGGAGGGCATGGTGTAAAGATTGCCCTCCTGCACCGCCCGGAGCGCATCAAAATAGCCCGGGTTGGTGCGGTATTCGTCATTCACCAGGTCCATGTTACCGGGATCCAGAAAAATCACATCCGGGTCCCATTCCACAATTTTCTCCAAATCAGCTTCGAAGTAATTGGTGCCCTTCACCTCATCCGCCACGTTCAGGGCATTGATGCCCAGAAAAGGTCCGAAATTGGCATAGGTGCCGGCAAAGCCGTGCCGACCGGAGAAGGTCACAGCGCCGGTGTAGGCGGTCAACTTCCGGCTGTCGGGGATATCTTTGGTCCGATTGTTTAAGTCCTTTTTGCAGGCATCGACGAATGCCAGCACGGTTTCGCAACGCTCCTGGGCGCCAACCACCTCTGCGAAGACCCGCATGGCGGTGTAGAAGCTTTCATCCACGAAGTTGATGCTCTGGTAGCGCACGCACACCACCGGGATGCCGGTCTGACGCTCCAGCTCCTCAGCGGCTTCCTGGGAAAACCCCGCCAGAATCACATCGGGCTGGGCAGCGATAATTTCCTCGGCATAGCCATTGTTGGCGCCGCTTCCGCCGCCTGCGCCCACGGAGGGCAGATTCTTGATGTCATCGTGATAGACCATGGTGTAGTCCCGCAGGACGGTTGCGCCCTTCTTGTCGTGGTCTTCCGCGCCCACCAGCATATCCATCACGTCCAGGTAAGCGGCAATGCGAGGTGCACCGGAACCCAGACAGACGATTTTTTCCACGGTTTCGGGGATTTCAACCTCGCGACCCCAGGTGTCCTTGACCACCCGGGCAGAACTATCCAGGCCGGGTTTGGTGCAGCCGGCAAACAGGCTCATGCACAGTATGGCCGTCAGAATCAGGGAAACAATTTTTTTCATAACATACCTCTTTCTTTTTTCGGCAGGCTGTGCTATGATAGTGATGCCTGCCTTTATTTGACGATTTGGGTCGGCATGCCCCGGTTTGGTTGCAGCCAGCCGGGGCAACTTTATGGAAATTATAGCAAATCCCCCCACCCCGTACAAGCCGGGTGGGGGGATACAAATTTGATGGACGGCAGTCACTCTAAACAAACGTTTTTTGTGGTTTTCTATAAAAAAGACTCTACCATTTTGGTTTCCTTGGCGGGCATTTCCTTTTCTTCCGTCACTCTCCACTTATACTCGTTCACAGTTTGGATAAGCTATGTTTGCGGAAAGAAAAAAGTCGTTTTCTACGGAAGGCGGCGGCTTTCCGGGAAAACGTAAAAGGAGAGAGACGATTATGAGTTCCAAGAACAACAACCAGATCAATGTTCCCGAGGCTCGTGAGGCCATGGACAAGTTCAAGATGCAGGCTGCACAGGAAGTGGGCGTCAACCTGCAGAGCGGCTACAACGGTCACCTGACCTCCCGCGAGGCCGGCTCCGTCGGCGGCCAGATGGTCAAGAACATTTGTCCCATACGAACTGTAAAATATGATCGGCAAAGTCGTACATCAATAAGACATATGCAGACCGTGGAGTACATGGTTGCGCTTATAACATGACCAATTTATCCTAACACATGAGAACCCCGGTATCCATCAAGGATACCGGGGTTCTTATGTGTATGCGAGGCGGGACTTGAAGGTTTCTCACGAAACCCGTCCTAAGGTCCATTTGGTCGGGAAAAACCCTTGCGAAACTTCCATCCGTCGACCACCCGCCGACGGATTTCGGGCGCAAAATTTGCAAGTGCTGTGCTTACTTTGGCAAGGCGGTAACTTCATAATCAACAAACTGCCAAAGTTCGTCGAACTCAATATACTCCCGTTCATCCCTGCCCAGATTACGCAACACTACTTTTTTATCATAGGACACATAAATTGCATAAATCTGTTTCTCGCCGAAATGAAGTTCCTTATTTAGCAACCTGTATATGGCTTTTAGAATATCGATTGCTCCTGATAGCGGATAATCTGTGAAGTCAAAAACGATAGGATACGGAATAAAGAATATCACGTGTTCATCTGGATTCGTTTTCGAAATCAGGTTTTTCATGACCTTAT
>JBGVDR010000008.1:0-21569 GCA_045119455.1 Faecousia sp. | reverse complement strand
AGACCGGAACAGGCCAGCAAAATACCAGCCAGTATAGAAGCACAGATTCGGGGAAGCCGGACCCGCAATACGATAACCCGTTCGCCGTTTGTCAGGGCATCGTTCGGTTGAACCAAATCCAGGATTACATCCCACACTGTCTTCAAAGTCACATTGGACGGGCCAATATTCAGCGACCAGATGATTCCCAAAAAGACAGCCAAAGCCAGGCAAAGCAGCATAAGCCGCTTTGCCTGACTGACCTTAAAATATTCCTGTTTCAGTTCAGAAATACGATCGTTCATAAAGTACCTTACATAACCTTACTTAAAATATGCACCGGAACCGGTGAAGTCCTTGCCAAAGAACTCGGTACAGAGCTTTTCATAGACAGCATCTACATCCACATCGGCAAACAGTTCGGGATAAGCAAACTTTGCTACGTACAGACGGCCAATGACAGCGCCGATCGCAGTTGTGCCGCATTCGTTGTTCAGCAGAATGATCTTATCGTTGTCAGCGGCGGCAACACCTGCCAGACCCGTCTTGTATTCACCGTAGGTAGTATCATCCAGAGTAGCGCTGGAACCCAGAAGCTTAACAATGATGTCGGGGTTCTTGGTAATCACATCCTCTAGATTCCGCTCGGGATACTGGGTTTCGTTCTCAGCATACAAATTCACAAGGCCTGCACCGGTAACCAGCTTGTGAGCTGCGGAGGTGTTGTTGGCAGTCTTGGGAGTGGAGGAAGTACCTTCCACATATACATTCAGAGCAGTGACACCAGCCAGACGCTCTTTCAGAAGTGCATCGTACTGGTTATAAAGATCAACGAAAACCTGTGCCTTTGCCTCACAGCCAAACAGACGGCCCAGCTCAGCAACTTCGTCGGGAGCAGTATCTGCATCGCTCAGCTCGATGAAATAGCAGGTGATACCGGCATCCTTCAGAGCAGCGATCTGATCTTCGGTGGTATAATTCTTATAACCAAACACAGCATCAGCGCCGGTGGCAATAACAGCTTCCACATCCACCTCATTCCACTTGCCGCAGGAGGGTACGTTATACGCTTCCGCCAGAGAACCGTAAGCACCCACAATGCAATCGGACTTTCCAAAGGCGTCCAGGATAGTACCCAGGCTGGAGATGTAGATCACACACTTGTTTACAACAGCTTCAGAAGATTGCGTTGCTTCAGTAGTGGGCTGGGTGGCTTCGGCGGTAGGCTGGACAGCCTCCGTGGCAGGAGTCGTTTCGGCAGGCTTGCTCCCGCAGGCAGCAAAGCTCAGTAGCATTGCCAGAGTCAGAAACAGTGCTAAAATCTTCTTCATTTCAAATTTTGTCCTTTCTTTTTTCGGCAGGACAGTGTATAATATTTGTGCCTGCCTTTATTTCGCGATTTGGGTCGGCACGCCCCGGTGTGGTTGCAGCCATGCCGGGGCACCTTTGTGTCACATTATAACGCATCCCCCCACCTGGCACAAGCCCGGTGGGGGGATATTTTTAACTCCGTCACGGCACCAATTGGTCAATTCCCTCGTTCCATTCGCCGGACATCCACAATTCGACATACGGAAACAGCAGTTCCATATTCGTCTGATACTCACAGAATCGGGCAGCATTCGCTTCCCACCAAAACAGCTCCAGCTCCATGCCTGCGCCGGGCGCCTTCACCTGGCTTTCCGTGGAGGTGCTTCTGACAGGTTCCATGATATAACCATAGCCCCAGGCATCCGTCCGATGGGTATACTTATTCAGATGCCATTCCTGTTGAACGACATAGTACGACCGGGTAATCACACAAGCATCGTTTTTGTAATCGTAATCATACTCGTTGCGAACCCGAACGCTGCACACATTGCTGTCAGCGAATTCCAGGTCAATATCCTCTCCCCCCTCGTCCGTGTCCCAGGCCGTAAGGTTCTGTTGATAGGTTTTAAAGCACACATGCACCTCGCTGGCAAAATAGCGGTCGGTGGAGGAATAGTTCTCCACAAAAATCTCCACCGTCAGCAGCGCATCACCATCGCAGAAGTCTACATCGTATCGATTTTCGGCGGTAAGGTAAACCGCATTGGGATACTTAGCCTTCAAAGCTTCCATCAGGGCGGAAATATGGGCCAATGCGCTGACATCGCCGTCATAATCGCCAGCTGTATCAAACAGGACATACAGCTTTCGCCGGTCCTGCAAGACCACATTCTTTTTCACAGCTTCGCCGTCAATGACCACAGAATCCTTTCCATGTTGACCATCTTGGAAAACTTCCAAAGAATAGTCCCCTTTCGGCAGGTACAGCACTGCAATACCTTTTTCGTCCGCAGGCTCATATTCCTGCCTGCCGGAGCTGTGGGTGGCGATGACCGCCGCCCCCGAGGCAGGACTGCCATCGTGCCGGGTGACATGGATTTCTGCCTTCCACAGCTGATTCTCCGGTACGTCCGGCTCTGAGGGAGTGCTGGGCTCCGTAGATGCACTGGGCTCCGTAGATGCACTGGGCTCCGTAGATGCGCTGGGCTCCGTAGATGCACTGGGCTCCGTAGATTCGCTGGGCTCCGTAGATGCACTTGGCTCCGTAGATGCACTGGGTTCCGTAGATGCACTGGGCTCCGTAGATTCGCTGGGCTCCGTAGATGCGCTGGGCTCCGTAGATGCGCTGGGCTCCTCCGGTGTCACAGCAGATGTGGTTTGCGACGGATTTTCGCCATCATCGGAGGATGCTGTCAGCCAAAGCACACCAATCACGCATCCTAACAGCAACACCGCCACCACCACAACAAATATCAATTTTTTAACATTCATAATCCTGCCTCCTATATCTGAATATGGGGCTCTTCACCACACGCTCCGAGAATTTCTGCCGCAACCTGTCTGCAGGCATCGGGATAGGCCCTGGTCATGGCACAGCGGTATTCGGGGACGGTGCTGAAACTACCGGTTTCGGTATATACCATGGCCGCACAGGCCTTACAGGTGTCCCGAGCCTGACAGGATGCGCATTTGGCCGGCAGACGGATGGCGCTGGCATAGGCATGGGCATATGCCCATGCCCGGTCAAATCCCTCCGTAAATACATTCGGGGCACCCGCAAGGGGCATCATGCCACAGGGCAAAAACGCTCCGTTCCACGTCACCCAAAAGCTGCATTTTCCCGCCCGGCAGCGGATGCCCTCCCCCTGGGCTGTGTCCGCACAATCCTCCGTTTCGTTGGGAATCGGAGGTAGCCCCTGCTCCAACCGTTCCAAAAAGGGTGCGTCACCGCTCATAAACCGAACCAGCCGTGCCGCATGATAAGAGGCCTGCTCCGGCGTGAATCTGTCATTCCTGCCAACCATGGACTGGTCCCGGCGCAGGGGCGGAAACATATAGCTGGTGGCCTGCACCACCAAATCCTCCTGTTTGGCATATTGGAAAATCGCCTGTGCATCCGATGCGTTATACTTGGTCAGACTGCAGTTCAGCTTCACAGCAATGCCGGCCTCCTTCAAAAGGCGGATTGCCTTTGTCACCTGGGTATAGCCCTTGGGGTTGCCGCACAGCCGCGCATAGGTTTCATCCGAAGCACCGTAGAGCGTGATATTGATTCTGCTGGGTGGCGTTTGCCTGAGCCAAGCCACCGTTTCCTCGTCAATCAGTGTGGCATTGGAGTTGATGGAAATAATCAGCCCCATTCGGTGCAGGCTCTGGAAAATTTCCCGAAAATCCGGACGCAGGAAGGGCTCCCCCCCAGTGAGCAGCAGATAGAGCATCCCTTTTTCCTTGGCTATTCGACCCAGTTCTATCCATTCCCGGGCGGTTTTCAAGGGGGCAACAGCCTCCTGCTCCGCCCTGGTCATGCGGACATAGCACATTTTGCAGGCCATATTACAGCAGGGAGTCAACTCAAAAGTTCCGCTGAGGGGCACGCCCTGATAGGCGGCCTTCGAGAAGAGATACTCCGTGATTTGTCCTTCTACCAGGGTTGATGCCATCACCATATTAATCCTCCTCCAAAATTCTATCCCGCAGCAGTTCTACCGCTTGTACATCCGCTTTGCATTCTAATTGATAAACAGGAACTCCGCCAATCAGCGCCGAAAGAACGCTGACTAATTGGTCCATGAAATTCGCATCCCACCTCCGGGCATTACACTCCGGCAGCAGTCCCCGAAAGGCTTCTATGGGAGAAACCGGTGCAATGCGATTTCTTACTCCTTGCTGAAGCAACACAATGGCACGGATTGGTACGGATTCATTACGATAAATCCCAGAGGTTCCAGCATAGGGCAGACCCCACACCGTCCAAACACCTGCCTGGCACCGGATACCCGCCCGATCCCCATTCAGGGTCTGGCTGCCCAAGTGACGCTCCCATAGCTTCGCTTGGGTGGATTTTCCCGTACCGCTGGGCGCACAGAACAGGATTCCCCTGCCCTGCCAGCTAACCACAGAGGCATGAAGCAGCGCCCCGCCAAATCGGAGCAAAAACTGCTCCAGTCCCAGCAGTTCCAGAAGGTTTTTTGTGAAGGCAATCTGGTGCTCCTGCCCTCGGACATAGTTGCAGGTCACAGCATGATCATCCTCTCCGCCCCACACTACACAGCAGTAAGGCGGCTCCCCCCGAACAGGGCAATGCCAAATCCTCTGCCCCCGCTTTCCCGGGAGATAATAAGCATTGACATCCCAAATGCCCCCTGTTTCCGGCAAATTCAGTTCCTCAACCGGGGCAAAGCATAGGGTCAAGTCCGGGGCGCCTTCCGCCCCCGGCGCTATTAAAAAAGGCTTGGATTCCTCTGTAATTGCTACCGCCCAAGGAATCTCAAATCGAACACGCAGTCCACAAATCAAATAATCATAATTCATAGGCATTTTAAGAAAGAGCGGTTATGCTAAGGCATAACCGCTCTCATCCATTGTTGTTTGCAAACCGAATCAGGAAGCGAAAATGGTATTGCCGCCAACGGGATTGTTGTAGCACACACCTTGAACTATTTCATTGGGGTTCGCCTTCACAGAACAGCCCTGATTGGCCGCTGTCCAAACCGTATAGCCGCCAACGTCCCATCCGCAGTCTGTCTTGTTGCGGGAAGTGGGTCCGCCAATGGTGGAGCTGTGCATCGCACCGCAGTTATTCGCAATTGATTGAGACAAATTAAACCGTTCCACTGCAAAGGACGGCTTGGTGTACTTAAGCTTCATAGCCGCACCTCCGTTTATGAGAAGCCACAAAAATAACCAGCATACACACGGCACCCAGCGCCACCCAGACCAGGCCCATCAGCGCCACATCGGAGGTTTCGGGGTTGTCGGGATCCACAGGCCCGCTCTCTTCACCCGTCAGACGGCGCAGGGAGAATGCACGGAAGGCGTAAACCGCTTCGTCATTGGAAATCATCATAACCTGCGCCGCCTCCGCCGCACCGGCAGTACGGAGCTTGGTCACAGAAAGCAGGCTGTCGCCGTTATTCTGAATGGTAATATAGCCATTCACATCAGGCTGAACCGCGTAATACAGGTCGGTGGAATGGGTAATGCCGATTTGCTGATTGGTTGCCCCATCGGACATCAGAACCATGTTCTCCCCAGCGCCAATATCCGGGCACTTCAGGCCCACATAGTAATAGCCGCTGTCAGGACTGACCTTGAAAACGATGGACTGCCCCTTCTGGAGGTAGATTTCGTTCTTGGGACCGTAGGTTCCGTATTCGGTGGCGTCATAATCCTTAGCCGCTGGCTTTCCATCCTCAGCTAAATCGATGAACACAGTGCCGCCGCTCTTACCCGCATCATCAGGCTTTGCCAGCAGGTCGCGGATTTCCATAAAGGAGGCATTCTGCTCTGCTTCCGCATAAGCACTGTCATCAGACAGAGGCTTATAAACCCGAACACCATCCAGGTAGTAGGTGCAACGCTCCCCTGCCGCTACGGTGACATAGAGAGTCACAGTGTAGGTATCATATGGCAGATCCATGAAACTGACTGCCGGAATCTGATGGTAATCACCGGAACCGGCGTGGGTATCCACAATCAGCGTCTGAGAAACATTGGGATACTCCCCGGATTCGTGGAGTATGGTGCCCCGAATCGTCACCAAAACGGTGCCCGTCGTACCATTGGTACGACCGTAAATGTCCACGCCCTCGCCGGTGAATGTGAAGCTGGCCTGGGCGGTAACGCTATCGCTGACCGTGACAGTATGGGCTGTGCCGTTGGAGTAGGTCTTGTCCTTCAGGCCGCCTTCCCAACCATGGATGCCGTTTTCAAAGGGTGTATCGCCCTCGTGGTGCTCCACATTCCCCTGATCGGTACCCTCCTGAACCCAGGAATCGGCGCCAGTAGCGGTATCCTTGCCGCTGTAGTCGATGCTGTCAATATCATCCTCATAGTAGATGTTATTGGCAGGCAAGATGATAATCTTGGTCCACATATGCGCACCGGTGGTCACACCCGCAGGCAATGCGCTGTTTTGACCCAAGGCGAACACAACCGCCGGGGCATCCCAGTTGGTATTGGTGGGGGTAAATACCAGTTTGCCGCTATTCATGGTGAAAACGCCGTAATCCGTCGTCAGAACACCGCCCGCAGTATGGGTCGTGTTCAGGGTTTCACCGGCATCTATGCCGGCCAGGGTGCTGTTCCAATCGGCGGGGCTCAGAGTCATGGATTTGCCGTAGTCCACAATGTAAACCGCACTGTTGACCTGTGTTTTGGGGAAGCCAAAGGCATAGATGCCCGTCTCACCGTTGGCCTTGGTGTAGGCGATGCCGGAATTTGCATCGTTTGTGTCCACCAATCCGTCGGTATTTACGGATGTTGCGAGCTCCACGCCCCGGATTTTAACCACCAGTTTCTTTCCATCGTGACCCTGGGCAACATAATTATCCTCATAATTAAAGCCCGTCACGGTAATCCGTTTGCTCTTTCGGTCGAAGCTGACCTTCAGCTTATCGGTACCGTTGGTGTAAGTGCCGTCGTTGGCCGCAGAATCGTAAGTATAGACGACTTCAGAATTCTGCACCTCAGTATAGGTGGCATCATCAGCAGTGGTCATGCCCACAGTCCCTACACTGATGTTGGCGAAGCCAAAATCCTCAGGAATTTCGAAGTCCTCACCCAGGAAATCCTGCATCACTGCGGAGCCATCCAGCTCCACATCGGTTCTGGAAATCTGTAAATCGTTGGTGATGGAGCTAAAGGCCATATCCAGCTCAGTCATGTTAGCAATGTTGATGTAGTACTCGCCGTTGGTTCTGGCCAAAGTAGGGTCGTAAGTCGCCTGGTCAGGACAGTTAGAGGAAATCTGATCCATCCAGCGCTTGTTGGCATCCTTACCCACACTGACGGTGTACAGCTTTGCGCCCAGCTCCTTAATTTGGGTGGAATAATCAAAGATTGTTCCGTAGGTGTTGGTATCTGCCACACCATCACCGTTGGTATCCACCTTCTCGGGATCATCGGTTTCGCCGTCGGTGAACAAGATGACAATTTGCTGACCCTGATGCTCTACATTCAGCTCGTCAACCGAGGTTCTGACCCGATTCTGATTCAGAATATTGTAGGCCATACGCAGACCCCATTTGGTATGGGTCGAGCCACGGGCCATATAGCGGTCAATGGCGAACTGCAGGTCGGAATTGAGGGTGTTGTTCACCAAAACACTGGTCAGCGCATTCTTATAATCCGCCGCTTTCAGCGTGGTCGCCTTCATATGGTCTGTGCGTGTATAGAACTGGGTTCTGCCGTCCTCGTCATAAGGCGAAACTCTCGCCTTAACCACTTCTCCGGTTTCCGCATCCTCCCACCGCTTCTGCGTGGTATCATACTTTACCTCTCTCCAGGCGTAGCCACCGTAATTCTTATAGTTTTCGGTGTACAGGCCAGTTTGGAGATAGTAATAGGTTTTAGTCTTATCCAAAGCGGCCGTTCCGTTCCAGCCGTCCCGATAGACCGGCACATAATAGTTGTAGGCGCCGCCCTTGTCGACCTGCAAGCTTGTAGACACAAAGTTTTTGAACTGACCGCCTACAAAAATACCGGTGTTGGCGAAGTATGTACCGCTGAAGCCGTTGACGCCGTTATGCTCGTAGAACATACCCTGGTCGCTCATGGCAATACTCTCATTGCCGCCGCCGAAGGTGACGATGGCCAGCTTGTGCTCCTGACCGGTGGTTGCAGCGTTTTCCGCCAAAGCATCGGCGAATTTCTGCAGCTGCTCCTGCAGGAGCTTGGCACGCATGGAGTTAAATTCCTCTTCGGTGTTGGGGTTATAGCGGTATTCCAGGGAGAGATTCTTGATGACTGCCTCGCTGTCATTCGCCCACAGAGGGATGCTCATGGCATAAACCCCTTCGGGTACCACGATATACTCATACTCCGTCTTCTGGAACTGCTCATAGACATCAGCATAGCCAACGGACGAAACGAGATCGCCATTCTCGTTAAAATAGGCAACACGGATGCCGTTGTTATTGCCGCCGGTGGTAGCCTTATCCTTAAAGGAGCTGGCATAGATATGGTCACCGGGCTTGACAGGAATCAGAATGGAACCCTTGATGTAATCGTTGGTAGCAAGCACGCCGTCGGCATTATAGTACTTGCTCTTATGCTCAAACACATTCCACAGATTAGTGGTCTTCTTCGTGCTGGCAGGATATTCGGCTTCCCAGCCATGAGCATACACCGGGTCGTAGTTCTTAGGGGAATTTTTCTCAGACAAGGACAGATTTCTGATTACAGCTTCCGTGTCAGTCTTCCACAGGGGGATGTTCACGCCATAGACGCCATCAGGAATCACAATGTAATTGTTGGCGGAAAACTCTGCGTAAACCGATGCGGGACTCATCGTTTGGACCGCTGCGCCGTTCTCGTCAAAATAGGTAATACGGATGCCGTCACGAGGACCGCCGGTGGTCGCCGCAGCCTTAAAGGAGCTGGCATAGATATGGTCACCGGGCTTGACGGGGATCGTAATAGAGCCGGCAACCGTAGAATCTTCGACCAATTCAAACAGATTGTTATAGTACTTGGAGCTATACGGAACCTTTTCCCAAAGGTTGGTTTTCGCAGACCAGGGCTCGCCCTCCTGGTCAACGGAATAAGTTCCGCCCCAGTTCACGGCCTGTGCCGCGGCATAGCCGGAAGAGGGATTGTCCTTGCTGAGGGACAGGTTCTTAATTTCCTTCGTCGAATCGTTCTTCCACAGGGGAACATTCATGGCATAAGCGCCATCGGGCACAGTAATATACCTTCCACCGCTATCCTCGAATCGGCTGTATACATTAGCGGGCGACCAACTGGTAATCATGTTACCATCTTCATCAAAGAAGGTAACACGAATGCCGTTGGCATTGCCGCCGGTAGCGCTTTTTGCGGCGAAGGAGCTGCAGTAGATATGGTCGCCACCCTTGACGGGGATCAAAATAGAGCCGGCAACCGCACTACCGGCTTCAAGCATTCCATCCGCATTGAAGTAATGGGTGCTTCTTCTGAACTTCATCCAAAGATTATCGGTAGCCTCTACACCGCTGGCAGGATATCCACGGGCCACCTTCCAAATCTCGGCCATGGCGGTATGGTAGCCGGAGGCCGGGTTGGGGAACTGAGCCATGGAGCTGGATGCGTCCAGCACCAGAATGATATCCAAAGGGGCCGCAGTAGAGTACTGGGTCTGGGTTGTCTGGCCAGTAACAAAACCGCTGAGGTCGAAGGTGTAAGTACCATCGATGCCATTCACGGTTGCAAACTTATCCACAAAAACGCCACCGGAGGCCACATCGATGCTGTCGGTAATATACAGCGGTCCCGTTACCTTCCCGATGGTCACCTTGCCATCTGCATAGGCGTTCTCCACCGGCAGTCCATTCATAAAGACGGTAATTTGGGCGTTTTTATCGGTTAAGGTAATGGTTTCCTCAAAGGGCACGTTGGAATCGACACCTGTATAGTGGCTCTTGGAGGCCTTAGCGTCCGTCAAATCGTGACTGATTTTGTAGACGGTATGCTTTCCGGAGGTCAGGTTGGTGGTAATAGACTCCAGTTTGGTCGTCACCGCGTTGGCAATGACCTTCATGCCGGCGGCGGTGGGGTGGATACCATCGGTGTGCAGCTCTACATCCAGGGTACTCAGATCCACATAGGGAACGCCGTAGTGGTTGCAAATCTTCTTGAACTGGGTGTTGTATGTCTTCACACGATTGGCGTACACATCCGCCAAGTCGGTCTCGTCATTGGGGCCGGGCAGAATTGCCACTATCTGCGCATTGGGATAGTAATGCTGCATCCGGGCAATGGTGGTCTGATAGCCATCCACCACATTGTCAAAAATGGTATTGGTCAAATCCACATTTTCCGCCGTGGGAGCCGTGGATGCATTGAAGGTGCCCAGCGCATTATTCCGGCGAACGTCGTTGGTGCCGGCAAAGAACAAAATCACATCCGGCGTACCGTTGGACCCCAGATTCTGGACACGGGTAGGAGAAGACAGGGTAGCCTTCCCACCATAATTGCCGTTGACTTCCGCGGTCTCCGTGTTATGAATCGACGTGCCACGCCAGCTGTCGTTGACACCCAGCTTTGCATCAAAGTGGTTAAGCACAATATCCCACCAGGTATGCTCCACTTTGGTTACATCTCCCAACGGATATCTGCTCTTGTGGGCCGCATTGAAGCCGTCGGAGCCGGGAATATAGCCCGCATAGGTCGAGATACTGTCGCCCAAGATACTGATAACTTTGCTCTTATATACCTCAGTATCTGCCGCCTGAGTCAGCGTACCTGTCCACGGCAACAGGCCTGCTACAATCGTCAGCGCAAGAACCATGCTGAACAATCGCCTCATCATCCTTTTCATACAAAGCACCCTCTCTGTAAAATAATTAATATTTTGTTCATGATACCATATTTCTAAGGATAACGCAACCCATAATTCCTTCTGTAAAAAAAACGTTGCCGACCATAGGCCAGCAACGCACCATTTTCACTCTTCCAACAAATCGCATTCCTTCAGTTGTAGCAGAAATATTTCCATATCCGCTGCCGCTTCCTCACGGGTTACGTCGAATTTCTCCAGAATATCCTCCAAAATTTCGTCCCGGGGTTTCTCGCCCTGCAAGCCTCTCCAGATGACCTCTCCCACGGCATTGATACAAATCATCCCGTTGAAATTCAGCAGCGAGTCCCCCACCGGGATTGCGACGGTTTCTCCCACCACCTCTCGCAGGATAAAATC
The DNA here is from genome assembly GCA_045119455.1 of Faecousia sp. Lineage (GTDB taxonomy): Bacteria > Bacillota > Clostridia > Oscillospirales > Oscillospiraceae > Faecousia. The sequence goes on along the minus strand of JBGVDR010000008.1, from coordinate 10,384 downwards.
CCCCTTCAGCTTCACGGCTATTCCCTCCCCAAGTTTCCACTTTTTTATATAGTATATCCCCCCTGCCCTTTCTTGTCAACAAAAAGTAGGCATCCACCGAGGTGGCTGCCTACTTTTGTATCACTTGAAATGCTCATCCTTCAGCTCGAAGCAATTACCGGCTTTTCCGTTATAGGACACGGTATTGTACACATAATTGAAGGCAGGCGTGGTGACATTCTCACCGGAGAGGGACTCCTGGCTCAGGAATGTGGACTTAAAGGTGTTGCCAGCAAAATCCCACTGCGTATCGGGGATGCTCACACCGTGAGCGCAGGTACTGTCTACCAGGAAGGAGAAGCGGATGCTATGGAAATACTTGCTCCACTTACCTTCTGTGGGGTTAAGGAAGCTATTGGCCTTGATTTTCAGGACCATTTGCGCCATGTTTCCCTGCTGCTTGTTGTTCGCCGCACGCTCAATAAGCAGGGAACGGTAGCAATCATAAAATTTGTTTCGCAGCACCGACACCCGGATGTGGGAAAAATCATTGGCCGGTTTATTCTCCGTAAAATCGAAGGCTACTGCATAATAGCTGTCGTCGCCTACACCGCCGCAGCGAACAAAATCGTTCTTATTGTACAGGATATATGCCCCGGTATCCGCTGTCACACCCTTGACAAAATTCTGGGAGGTGCCGCAGTGCTCGAAGCGATTGCTGACCACGGAATAGTTGGCATACCCGGCAACGGTGTTGGAAACATGGCTGGTAAAGATGTTGACAATCTCGTATCCGATAAAGTAGTTGTTCTCCAAGGTCAGACCATTGGCATTCTTAATCAAGGTACCTCGGATGTAGCCGTTGGTATTCTGAAACTGGTTGACGGTGCAGCGGAAGTAGTTATTTTTGATAACACCCGCCACCATAGCTCCGGAATAGGCATGGACTACAGCAGGAGCCGCACCCTGACCATTGCCGCCACCTGTGAGGATGTTATTCTGAATATCCAGGGTCTGGGTATGCTGCGCCATGGCAGAGGCGCTCCCAGTGGTATCACCCACGTAAATTGAGCCCTTGGGCGAGGTGCTCTCAATTGTAAAGCCCTTCACCGTTACCGCCATACTATTGGCGCTTTCGAAGATAAACCCGCCGTTGATTACCGTCTCCGGCTTTCTTCCGGCCAGGGACCAGGTCTGGTCATCAATTGCAACCGCAGGTACATCGTGGTTGTTGCCCAGCAGGGTGACATTCTTCATAAAAACCACATCAGCGGTTACATTGTTCACGCAATAGTAACCCGGGCCCACATACACCGTGCCGCCGTTCCCGGCATTTGCCATTGCAGCAGCTGCTGCAATGGAGCCGAAGCCGTTTTTGCCGCTGGTGACAAAAATCACATCCGTGCCATTATAGAAAGCCACCATGCCGGTTGCGCCACCAATATCATCATCCACGTAAAAAACGTTGCTGTTGGCATCGGCCTGGGCAGTTTGTTTGTAGATGTAGACCGGGTAGACATCACCGGACTTGCTCTTGAGGAAATAAACCGTTCTACCGGCAGGCACCGCAGTCAAGGTCACAGCGTTTGCCTTGCCCCGGGAAGCAAAGGGATTGGTATAGAACGAACCGGCAGAGGTTGCCAGGTTCACCGTATTACCATTGACCAGCACATGGTAGGCGCCGTTTTCAAAGTAGCTATTGACCACAGATCCCGTAGCCTTCAGGGTTGGCCGGGGAATCCCGGTGCAGGTAATAACCGCTTCCACCACACAAACCGGATTGCCGTAGCCGTCCTTGAAGCAAATACCGAAGCGATTGATTTCCCGATCCAGCTTCACAGTAACGGAGGCCCCCGTGCTGTCTGCTGCAATTCGGGTTGCGCCGTCATACAGGTCATACGTCACATCTGTCCCCACGTCAATTTGGAAGGTATATTGACCTGCGGAGGTGGAATCCTCAATCAGCCGGTTGCCGGTGTCCCCGCCGTTGATGGTAGCATGTGCCTTGAAATTACAGTGGGCCACGTGGGGCGAGTGGTCGGAGGTTCTGCGTCCGTCAACACCTTCCGCCGCCACATGAAGCTCCTGCACATCCACATACCGGTTGTTGACAAAAATGTGGTCGATGGAATCCTTATAGTCCACAAACCGTGTATATTCCGCAATCTGGGCCGCATCTCTGAAGAAGGTGTAGACCTTGTCGCTTTTGGTATAGTTAATCAGTTTATTCAAGGATTCCCGGTTGGTACCGATGTATTTATCGCTTGTACCCACAGAAGTGTTGAAGTCACCCACCAAGAAGAACGGGCATTTTGTGGCCTTTGTGGTGGAGGCGATGTGGTTACCCAGGGTCTGGCACTCATTGGTGCGGTGGATATCGCCCATAGCCTCCTTCTGTGCGGCGGTATAGGAAGCGTTGCTGGGATTAATGGACAAATGGGTGTTGTAGAAATAGAATACCACACCGGTCCGATTGTCCTTGAGCTGGACCCAATGGAACCAGCGGCTGGTATCCGTATCCGTTACACCGTCCACCGTTGCTTTGGACGAGAACTGCTTATAGCCACTGCTGACAAGCGTGAACCTGTCCTTTTTATACATAATCATCAAACCGTTGCCAATACGCATCAGGTTCGCGTTATTAGCCTGGGTATCCAGCCGAACACTGGCATATTCGCTCAGATTCTTCGACAGATAGCCGGGCCAGTCATGGGTGAAGCTGTCGTAGGCCTTTGCCACCTCCTGCAGACCGATGACATCGGGATTGTAGGCCTTAATCATAGTCACGACCTTGGCCATACGGGTGGTGTAATTTTCGTAGGTCTGAGAGGAGCTGTTGTGTGCCAGGACATTATAGCTCATGGTGGTGATATCCGTGGGCTCCATAGGCTCATAGGAGGTGTCCACCCCGGAAGCAACGGCATTGCCGGAGGTGTTTTCCCCAGTCCAGCCTGTAATTTCCTCCACCGCCGCAATCAGCTGTTTGGAGCGGGACACGTGGGCCTCCTTCGTGGGGTGACCGCTGATGCCCTTTTCCGAGGTGGCCAGGGTGGTTAATGGGGTGAAATAGATTTGCTGATCGCCAGAGTGATTCAGCTCCTCAATAACCGCCTGGATGGTGGTGGAATAAATCGCTCCGCAGAAGCCATAGGCGAACAAAATCTTCGCTTCCGGATATGTGGCCCGAACCTGCTGGATAAAGCTCTTACAGCCCTTTTTGAACTCTGCGTCGCTCACTCCAGCCGCATTGTCATAGGTGCCCAAATTGATAACAACCACCTGAGGGTCATACTGACTGTGGTCATAGGCCACCGTTCTCTTTTCCCGGTAGTCCAGGTACTCAAAAAACTTGGGAGCGGTATGGGTGACGGCGCCGCCGCCGTTTTTCACAATACCTCGACCGCCACCACCGGACAAGGCAATCATCATATTCTCTGCGCCAAAATAATCCGCGGTCAAGCCGGCATAGGAAATGGTGCTATCCTCGGTGGCTGTGGAATACTTCGGAACCGAGCCGGCGGAAACATTGGCATTTGTGACCATGGAGCCATAGCCGGTGGTCAAGTCATCGCCAATAAAGAGTATTTTTCTTTCATAATATTTCTGGGTGGGACGGATTTCACCGCCAGCATCCAGACGAATTTGGCTCAGCCCCACAACGGAATAATAGCCGCTGGTGCGCTTGACCACCTTAACAGTGTGCAGCCCCTGGGCCAGCCCGGAAGCCAAGGTCACATCGCTAGCGGTTTCGGGCACTGCCACATCCTGATATAGCACACCGTCCACGTAAATCTTCACATAGGCCGTTTCCGTGGCGCTGCCAGCGGTATGCTGGTTTGCCACTAAGGTCGCCGTTGCGCCGGTGCCGTAGAAAGAAAACTGGAAGCCGGAGTTGCTCCAGGAAAAATAATGGATGCCGTTTTCGGTAAAGGTTCTGCCGAAATATTTAACGTCCTCTTCCAAATTCAATGTAGGCTGCTCTGCGCTGGCTGAAACATAGGACGGGTTATTGATATAATAGCTCACACCTGCGCCCAGTAGAATCGCTACGGCACATAGTGCGGCGACCAATCGCCTGCTTTTTTTAATCATACGCCTTGCTCCTTAAGGTAAATGCTCAGATATATTGGAATTAGATCAATTGCGCAAAATTTATCCGACTTTTTTGTGCAAAATCACAATTCCGAGGGTGGAATTATCGTGCCGGAGCTTTCGCCCCGGCACGATTCACTTTTATGGATTGCGATGCTGTGTTACGCTGGTGCCCTTCTTCCCTCTTTGTAACCATGGACGAGGTAATGATTCAACGCCTGGGCATAGTCGTTGCCATAAGCGTTCTTCAGGTCACTGTACTTCTGCAGGTACTGCTTCACGCTGAAGTCAGCGCAGCCCTGGCGTCCCTCATAGATGCCGTAAGTGATGAAGTGCTGATACAGTTTGGTGGCATCCGTGCCAAACGCCTTCTTTAGGTCCGGGTATTTGTTGCTGTAATAGGTTGCATCAAACACCAGGCTCTTCTGGGAGTTACTGATGGTCACAGCCGTTGTGCAGGAGCCAGAGCCCGTGTTACCCGAGGAGGGAGCTCTATACGCAAACCGGAAGGGATTGCTTGCATAATTCAGCGGCTCATTGAAGGGCTGGTTAGACCGGATACGGGTCAGGCTGCCTGCATCGTAACGGTAGGTATTTCCGCCGGTGTAGTCGCTGGCGCAAATGAACACATGCTGGGGATACGTCCGGTACTGCGGTGCCAGGTAGGTATGGTTGGTGCAGTAGCCCACGAACACAATATCACCGGCCTTGACCTCGTTGATGTTGGTAATCTTGGTGAAGCCGTTGAGCTTCAGGAAGGTTTCCAAAGCGCCGTAATTCAGATCCAGGTTATGACCCGGCAGAGGCAGACCTCTCGTGGCAGGCTGGCCGTTGATATAGCCGGCGTTGCCCAGAGCCCAGCCTACAAAGCGGTCGCAGGAAACTACCCTCTCACTCTTGTCATAGAAGGGATTGACTTTGGCGTCACCGTAAACGAAACCATTCGCCCTCTGATAATCCGCAACTCCCTTTGCCTCCCACAGAATCTTGGAAGCATTTAGAGAGGTGGCAGGGGTATACACAAATTTTCCATTGGAATCGTACACCACGTAGCCCAGCTGGACTTTGGAATTGGCAACGGATTGAGCCGATGCCAGGCTGGTATAGGTACCGATACACTGGGTGTTGTAGGGGGAGGCCACACGGTAGGTCACCGCAGTCGTGCTGGGCGTGGAGGTGTCGCCGGCGGAAACCGTGGTCTTCACAATCTTAAACCGCTGGGTATTGCTGCCGCTGACGGCGCCCCGAACTGCGCCGGTTCCGCTGGCGGTGCTGCTGTTGGCTAAATCAAGGACGGCATAGGTGCAGGAAGCGGGCTTCATGATATAGGTGCCGTTCTTTTCATACAGGTACCACTGCTGTTGCTTGGAGCCATTGCTTGCCGCTGCGGTAATCTTGATGTCCTCATCGCCGGCATCCAACACCATATTGTTACTCATGTTGGTAATGACGTAGCTTCCGTTAGACTGGCGAACGAACTTCCAAACCTGGGAAGACACAGCGGAGTTGCTGTACAGGTTTACCGCTGTTCCGCTGACGCCCAACCCCACCTCCGTATTCTTGGCGGAGATGATATTGGCTGTAAAGCTATCACCCAGATTCGCAATCTCTGCAGTCTTTCTGTTTTCCTTGTAGCCCAGAGTGACATAGTGATTGATGGCCCTTGCATAGTCGGTGCCGAAGGCGCTCTTCAAATCACTGCTCTGCTCCAGGTAGTACCTTACATTGAACACAGGATGGGCCTGACGTCCTTCCTTAATGCCGCAGGTCTGGAAATGGTTGTACAGCTTGGTGGCGTCGGAGCCAAAGGCATTCTTCAAGTCGGGATATTTGTTGCTGTAATAAATCGCATCGAACACCAGATTCTTCTGGAAGGCATCCAGGTTCACCGCATAATTGGTGGTGCCGGAGGGAGCAGGAGAATTGTTTCCGGTGGCAGGGGCTCTATAAGCAAACCGGAAGAGGTTGCTGGAGTAGTTCAGGGGCTCATAGGTAGGCTGAACCGTACGGATACGGGTATTGCTGCCGGCATCATAGCGGTAGGTCTGGCCGCCGCCCTCAGCATAACCACTGGCTGCGATAAACACATGCTGGGGATACTGACGCATGGTAGCGCTGAGAGACGTATGGGCATGGGAATAACCCACAAAGATGATGTCACCGGCCTTGACCTGATTGATGTCGGTGATCTTGGTAAAGCCGTTCTGCTTCATCACGGTTTCCAGACAACCCTCGCCCATGTCGTTGTATGTTCCGTAGAGGTTCAAACCGGTGGCCTGGGGCTGACCCTGAACATAGCCGGCATTGCCCAAAGCCCAACCCACGAACCGGTCGCAAGACACGATCTTCTCGTGCTTGTAGAAGTAGGGGTTCTTGGTGGCATTGCCATAAGTCCAGCCGTTGACCCGCATATGGTCCGCAGCAATCTTTGCCGCCCAAAGAATCTTGGAAGCATTCAAAGAGGTGGCAGGGGTATAAACAAATTTACCGTTGGAGTCGTACACAACATAACCCAGCTGCACCTTGGAGTTCGCCACAGACTTGGCGGTGGCCAGGTCCTCATAGGTGCCAATGGCATTGGTGTTGTAGGGAGAGGAAACCTTATAGGAAACCTTAACGACCGGTGCAGCGGGAGTCGTGGATGTGGTGGGAGTGGTGCCGGTTTCAGGCTGCGGGACCTTGGTAATGTCCCATCTCTGGCTCTTGGCGCCGTCCACACCGCTGGGAACCAGGTTGGTGTTGTCGCCGGTCTTGTTATCCAGCAGGTCCACAACCTCCACCTTGGAGTTGGCGCAGCGAATCACATAGGTACCATTCTTGTCGTAGATGAACCAGCGCTGATTCTTGCTCTCATCGCTGTCGGCAATCACAATCTTGCCTTCGGCGCCGGCGCTGCCGTCCATAACCTTGGTACCGGTCTTCATATTGACAATCTTGTAGCTTCCATCGTCCTGGCGGATGAACTTCCAAACCTGAGCCAGGGAGCTGGTGGGGTCAGAAATGACGACCTTGCTGTTGTACAGGGTCACATTCATGTTGTCCACAGCCGCAGAAGAAATCTTAGCGTAGAACACATCGCCCAGGTTAGAGGGCTCGGCAGTGGGTCTGTTTTCGTTGTGGCCGATGTTGATGTAGTGCCGCAGCGCCCGGGCATAATCCGTACCAAAGGCATTCTTTAGGTCGCTGTTGTTGTTGAGGTAATACTTCACATCAAAGGTCGGATGTGCCTGGCGTCCCTCGGAAATACCATAGTTCAGGAAGTGGGTGTACAGCTTAGCCGCATCGGAACCAAAAGCATTCTTCAGATCCGGATGGGCGTAGGAATAATAAACGGGATCAAATACCAGCTTCTTCTGTGCGGCAGAAATGGTTACACCGCACGTGCCGGTGCTGCCCTCGGTGGAGGTGGTTGCATCGGAGCCCTGAGAAACATCAGGGGTCACGGGGGGCTCGGTGGGCTCGGCAACCTTCTTAATGATAAAGTCCTGAGCAGGTGTGCCGTCCACGGTGTAAATCTGCAGTCTGCTGTTATTGGCGGTTCCGCCATTCTGAACATCCAATGCACGCAGGTCAGCACACCCAGACTTCAGCAGGAAGTTGCTGCCGTTCTGGTAGATGTACCAACGGTTGGCTGTGGAATTGCTGTCGCCGCTGACGCTGACCTTGGTTTCAGATGCGCTGCTGCCGTTGTTGACATGAAGGACGCTCTTTCCATCGTTCATGTTGATAATCTTGTAGCTGCCGTCGGACTGGCGGATGAACTGCCACACCTGGGCACGGGCAGCAGAATCGTCATAAATGACAACATCCGTGCCGTCAATGGTCAAATTCCGGTTGGACTTTGCGGAGGTAATCTTCGCATAGAATCTGGAGCCCAAGTTGGCAGGCTTGGCGGTTTTTCTGCCCTCTTTGTAGCCATTGGTCACAAAGTGGTTCATCGCCTTCTTATAATCCTTGCCAAAGGCCGCCTTCAAATCACTGTTGTTATTCACGTAGTACTTGATATCAAAGGCAGGGTGCGCCTGACGTCCCTCGGAAATGCCGTACTGAACAAAGTGGTTGTACAGTTCCTCATCATCAGAGCCATAGACTGCATTCAGGTCAGCATAGGTGCTACGGTAGTAATCCGCATCAAACACCTGGCTCTTCAGGGAACTGGGAATGGTCGCTGTGGTAGACTTGGCCGCAAATGCGCCGCCGGGGTCAGGACAGGCCGAGGGCATATTGCTGTAAACCGGGATAATAAAGGTAAAAGCAGTATCAATCAGCCCACTGGATTCATAGGCATTATAAATCGTAACCGACTCGCTCCAGGCGGCAGACACGTTCTGCATATACTGCCCCCAGAAATTCTTGGAGGAGGACGGATGGACGTTAAACTTTTGCAGATACAGGGTGTTCTGATGCTGGCTGATGTAGGTATCATAGACCTTCTGTGCACCGCCCTTAATGGCCTTGTAGCGGGTGTTCCAGCCACCTGTCTGGGCTTCCTTCATGCCGTTCATCCAAATGTTGAAATATCCGGTGCCGAACGCGCCCATGTTGAAATAGTTGTAGTAACCATTGTACTGACCGAAGTTAAAGCCGTTGTAGCCGCTGGCGGGTGCGCCATTGGTTTTCTTGGAGTAGCTCTGGGCCAGAGTGGTGCCGCAAGAGCCGGAAATCAGAGGGCTCTGTCCAATGCCTTGCTCCTGCTTGATTCTGGCGGCGAGGTGGAAGGGGCTGACACCCACAGTCTTGCCAATATCATAGAGGTTTTGGGCATAAGTCTTGCCGTTTTCCAGAGTCACACCCTCCATAAAGGAGCCCTTGACGCAGTTTTTCACGTCCTCCACCGTGTAGTTACCGGTGAACTCCAGAGCTTCAAACTGGAAAATCCGCTCCTCGTTCAGAGAGTTTCTGGGATCCATGAAGAATTCCACCGTTGCCTTGTTGCACTTGTACCACAGGCCGGACTCCACAAGCACAGTGTCCAGCGCGTAGGCATTGGGAGAATATGTATGGTAAATAAGGTTTCTCTGGTTGCTTTCGAGTTCCTTGCTGATAACATAATCCCAAGTATATGCAGGTTTCTGCTGTGTCACCAGTAACGGCACAAATTGCCAATTCGGATGCAGTTCGTGCAAGGCAGACAGCTTATCCACATAACTCTGCGGGAAGCCCGCATCCAGCAAACTCTGCTCATAGGAGCTCTCTGCCGGCGCAGCCTGAACCTCTTGTGCAGGTGTGGCTATCAAGACCCAACCAGAAAGCATCGCAATGGTGAGGACAATCGCAAGTAGCCTTTTCATATCGTCATTTCCTTTCCATTATTATAAATCACCCAAAGGGCACACGCACACTAGTACATTTTCTATTTTACAGTAATTCTCCAAAAAAAGCAACAAATTTCCCTCAAAAACATTCACAAGAATTCGGTCTTTTACTGTTTTAAATAACTCATTCTATGCAACATTTTCACCAAACCCACCCCCCTTCGGTGGCAAATCGCATAAACAATCATTTACCGCAAAAGAAGAACCGGGAGGGGCAAGCCCCTCCCGGTTTGGCTATTTAGGTGCACTCAAAACTTCCTTGTCATCGCGAGGGCCGAAAGGCCCGTGGCGATCTACTCTAAAGGAAATGTTGCGTTTAATTGTCAGGAGATTGCCACGGCGCTTCGCTCCTCGCAAGGACGTATTAGTTTGCGAAGTATTCCTTGGCGTAGTAGCCGTAGACTGCGGTGGCCTTGGCGAAGGCCTGCTGGGCATCACCGTCGGTAGCGGCCTTGGTGGAGCAGTATTTGCCCAGAGAATAGGAGATGATACCGGTGGTCACGGTCTTACCGCCTGAGGTGAAGACGCAGGAAACGTAATAGGTCTTATCCATATCCTGCGCCGCGATGTTGGGGACCTGTCCCCAGTACTGGTCGCCGGCACCGGTGGTGACCATCCGGGCCGTGCCGGTGGCGTTGGTGATCTTGAACTGACTGATGGAGGAATAGGTGTCAGCATCCCACCAGTACAGGGTGATACCGTCGTCCACGGGGATGGCGGGGGTACAGTAGTAGTTCAGAGAGAAGGCACCGTCGAAGGAGACGGAGGGCTTCCGGTCGGAGTAGCCGGCGGAATTGTAGGCGAACTTGCCGAGCTTCAGAGGCTCCACGGCCACCAGATTGTCCATCATGTTGGCATCGTAGGGCTTCACCAGAGCCTGCTGCTCGGCGGTCAGACCGGCATTCATCAGAGAGTCGGTCTTGTAATTCAGACTCTGCTGAGCGGCGGCGCCGTAGTTCAGCATGGCCACGACCAGAGCCTTCATCTTGGCATTGGTG
>JBGVDR010000007.1:0-9584 GCA_045119455.1 Faecousia sp. | reverse complement strand
AGAGCCACTATTGAACAAGCAATCTATTATTTCAACTACGAGCGGCCTGTCCGTAAATTAAAAGGAAAACCACCAGTCCTGTTTAGAACAGAACTGGTGGCATAAGAAATTTTGTGTCTACTAACTATTGACTACTTCACTCGTTTGGGCCGGGAGGTTTTTCATTCATAATAAACACACAGTAGCCCCTTGCATTAAGTTGTTATATTTGATATCATTAATTCATCCCAACGCCTGCGGGCGGAAATTTAAGAGAGAAGGCGACCATATGAAAAAGAAATTTTGGCTCACGCTGCTGATGGCTATCGTACTGTGCATCAGCTGTATCGCACTCCTGCCTGCCCAAGCGCAAGCCGCAGAAGGCGAAATTGACTGGACGCTGGAAAACGGCGTACTGACCATCTCTGGCAAAGGTGACATGAAGAATTACTCCGACACCAACCACAGCCAGAGCACCAACGCCCCTTGGTATGGTGACTGGGAATCCATTCACACGATCGTCATCGAGGACGGCGTGACCCATATCGGTGATTTCGCATTCTGCTGGCTGAAAAATGTGACCAAGGTCACTATCCCCACATCTGTGAAGACCATCGGCGCTTCCGCATTCAAATTCTGCCATAGCCTAACCGAAGTCACGATTCCCCAGTCCGTCAGCGAAATCGGCGACAATGCCTTCCAGGGCTGCGTGGGTCTGGCCAACGTGGATTTGGGCAAGGTAGAAAAAATCGGCAGCGGCGCCTTCTGCTACACCGCTCTGCCGGAAGTTACCATCCCCCAGAGCGTCACCGAAATTGGCTGGGAGGCCTTTGAGGGCTGCGAGCAACTGGCGAACGTAACCATCGATAACAGCCCGGCCACCATCGGCTCCGAGGCCTTCGAGAACTGTATCAACCTAAAAAGCATCCAACTGGGCAATGCCATCACCACCATATTCGAGGATGTATTCACCGGCTGCTCCGCTCTGACCAGCATTGTCATTCCAGACAGCGTGACCGTCGTGGGCAATGGAGCCTTCTCTGGCTGTACCAGCCTGACCAGCATCAAGCTCGGCAACGGCATGGTGCGGCTGCCGCATGGTTTGTTCGAGGGGTGTACTGCCCTGACCACCCTTGTCATCCCCGACAGTGTGGAGTACATTGACGAAGGTGTTTTCGCCTCCTGTACCAATCTGGCCTACATTACCTTTGGCAGCGGCATCACAGAAATTCCCGCTAATACTTTCCGCAGCTGCGAAAACCTGGTTTCTGTTGCTCTGGGCGACGGCATTCAAAGCATCGGCGAATACGCATTCCAGAATTGCACCAATTTGACCGCCATCACACTGGGCAACAATCTTGCACAAATCGGCCTGCGCGCCTTCCATAACTGCACCAGCCTGACCGAAATCATCATCCCTAACAGCGTTGTGTACATTGATGAGTACGCATTTGATGGCTGCTCCAGCCTGCGAAGCGTGGTCTTCGGCAACGGCATCACCGAAATCGAAGAAGGTGTCTTCCATAAGACCGGCCTGACCAGCCTGACGTTGCCGGACTGCATCATCAGCATCGGTGAAAAGGCCTTCTACTGGTGCGACAAAATCGAGTCCATCTCCTTCGGCAAGAACCTTAGCTACATTCACGAGGCCGCTTTCCAGGGCTGTAAGAGCCTGACCACGCTGGTTCTGCCCGACAGCCTGCAATCTCTGGGGGGATACTCCTTCCAAAACTGCACCAGCCTAACCACCGTTGTGATTCCCGCATCGTTGAAAAGTGTGGGCTACCGCCCCTTTGAGTACAGCGAAAATCTGTGGCATGCACTGTTCAAAGGTACTGAACGCAAGTGGGAAGAGCTTTACTACCACGGCTATTCCAAGGCTTTGGGTCTGGCCACCCGTCACTTCGAGTGCACCGGCGAAGAACTTAGCTTTGCAGAATCCCAGGCCCCCAGCTGCACCGAGCCTGGCTCCGGCACTTACTCCTGCGCCCTTTGCGGCGAGAGCAAGGCCGGCACCATCCCTGCTAAGGGGCACAATTGGAAGAATGCCACCTGCACCTCCGCAAAGTCCTGCTCCGACTGCGGTCTGACCGAGGGCAATCCCCTCTCCAGTACCGGCGAGCACACCTGGGATGCGGGAACCGTGACCAAGGAGCCTAACTGCAAGGACATGGGTGAGAGACTTCACACCTGTATCGTTTGCGGCGAAACCAAGACCGAGTCCGTTGACAAGACTGATGTGCACAGCTTTGATAATGACGAGGATTTGGAATGCAATCTCTGCGGATACCACCGCCCCAGTAGCGGCACCCAGGCCCCCGGCAGCTCCGCAGATGACCATTCCGGAGGAGGCAAGGATTCCGACGGAGGAAACGGCGGTATTATCGTCGTCATCATTGTTGCAGTGTTGGCAGTTATCGGCGGCGCAGTCGCATTTGTAGTAATTAAAAAGAAGAAATAATCTATCCAAAAAAGGACACATCATCTCTGTTTTGCACGAGATGATGTGTCCTTTTTTCAAATAACCTTGCTAGAAATCTCTACCAATACGGTGTAATTATTGCCGTCAGCCATCATACACACAGCGACCTTAATCGATTCCGATTCTATCATCGCAGACAACTTAGTTTCACTCTCAGTGACAGAAAACTCCTGTCCTGTCTTTTGCTCAAATAGAGTCATGTACTGATTGAACAGATACTCGGCAGGCGCATCGCCGTCCAAAATCCTCGTAGAAACACGGTAACCACTCAACCGTTTTGCTCCATCAAAAACAAGCACAAACTCAGGATCTAAAGGCAAAGCATTGGGATAGGCATATAGAATATCGTCATCGATGCCATAGAAACTCCAATACTCCCCCGTTGGCATGGATAGATTGCCGGATTCAAATCTCTCCCCCTCTTTAGATAGCCACAAGTTTGCCCCCCACAAAGACGTTACTTCAGCTTCACCCATGCCTAGTTTCAAATTCACAGGAAGCAAAGCATTATCCTCAGGAATCAATTTCTCAACATCACCCAAGACAACATTCTCATCATTCTGTTTCTCCTTTACGCAACCGCCACACAATGCAATCACGCAGATAAGTACCAGCAAAGAACAAAGTAATTTTTTCATAATAACAACCCCCTTTCTGTGTATCGATAAATGCAAATTGCATTTACCATTTATAGTATAGTCCATTATTTTCTCAGTTGTCAAGGCAAAAATATTGCAGAATCGTTCTCTGTGAGCAAACCCCAGTATGCATTGTGAATCAATCAAATTTGGGCTTTACTTTTACCCCCATATTTCGTATCATATAGTTATATGACCCTTTGGAGGACCACCATGAGAAAGAGAGTATTATGCGCCATTTTGGCTGTACTGATGATTTGTACTGCGGGATGTAAGCCCAAGCCGGAGCCCAGCGCCCCCAGCATATCCCCCAGTATTTCTGAACCTGGCACATCTAATCCCGATGTCACCACCCCCAGTATCACAGAGCCCAGCACCACCGAACCGCCTACCACGACTCCCAGTGTGACCGAGCCCTCTGTTACTCCCCCCAGCCAGACCGATTCCCCCAGCACCGAGCCCAACATCACGGAGCCTCCCATTACCGAGCCTCCGGTCACCCAGCCCCCCATTGTAACCGGCTGGCAGGAAGTTGGTAACAAGCGCTACTATTACGATGCCGACGGCACGCCCCATGTGGGTTGGTTGGTACTGGATGGCGACCGGTACTATTTCCGCGCAGACGGCTCCATGGCCACTGGGCGGGTGGTTATTTCCAGCAAAGAGACCCGCTACTTCGCCTCCACCGGCAAGGAAGTGATTCTGGTCAACCCCTGGAACTACGTCCCGGATGACTACAAGGTAACCTTGACTACATACGGCGATTTCAAAATGGCCCAGGAAGTGAAAGCGCCCCTGAAGCAGATGCTTGCCGATTGCAAGTCCGCAGGCTTTGAAGCGGTGGTGGTTTCCGCCTACCGCACCCATTCTTATCAGAAGGGTTTATTCGAGCGGCGAATTGAGCGGTTCATGAACCAGGGCTACAACCGGATTGAAGCCACCATCGAAGCCGCCAAGCGTGTGGCCGTACCTGGCACCAGCGAGCACGAGCTGGGTCTGGCATTGGACATTACCGACAAAGATTATCAGAATCTGAACAGCGAGCAAGAAAAGAAGCCAGCCCAGATTTGGATTATGAACAACTGCTGGAAATACGGCTTCACCCTCCGCTATCCCAACGAAAAGAGCGAAATCACCGGCATTATTTATGAGCCTTGGCACTACCGTTATGTTGGCGTGGAGCTGGCTACGGAGCTTCACGAGCTGGGGCTTTGCCTGGAAGAGTATTTTGAAATGCTCACTGACCCCAACGAACCACCCCATCATGCGCCTGTCCCAGAATACCCCGAGCTGATTCCCACCGAACCTACCGTCAAGCCCTCCAACCCTGCCACAGAACCCTCTACGGAGCCTTCCGAACCCTCCACAGAACCTACCAAGCCTCACGTTTGCACGATGGTATTTGCTTTCTCCAAAGCCGCCACTTGTGAAGAAGGAGGCACGGACTACTATACCTGCACCGGATGTCACAATCTTGAAGAGCGTCCCATTCCCCCGCTGGGGCACAGTTTTGTTCCAGCAACCTGTACCGCCCCCGCCTATTGCCTCCGGTGCAACACAACCGCAGGTGTCGCACGTCCTCATAGCTACGGAATGGACGGGCTGTGTATGGATTGCGGTTCCAAGGATCCCGATTTTATCAGCACCATGAAGCTGACCATCACCGTTAAGACGGACAAAAACGCTTATGTACCCGGCATCACTGTCCATATCTATGTGGAGGATGTGCTGATTGCAAGCGGCCAGACCGACGCATCAGGTGTCGCCCGATTTACAATTCCCACCTGTAATGGGTATGTGGTACGTCTAACGGCGGTCCCTGCGGAGCTGGAGCACAAGGAGAGCTATGCTTATTCCTCCGCCTACGGCAACATTGTGCTCAAAACAAGGTCCACGGTCACCATGGACAACCACAGTCAGGCCAATTATCAAGTGGGCTCCATCGTGGGAGATTTTCTGCTTACCGATTCAGATGGAAACAGCCATCAGCTTTACGAGCTTTTGGCTGAGAAGAACGCAGTCGTGCTGAACTTCTGGTATATCAATTGCAGTCCCTGTAAGGAAGAATTCCCCTTCCTTAATACAGCATATGAACAATACAAGGACAGCGTTGCATTACTGGCCATCACGCCCTTTGATCGCGGTTCGGCAATTTCTGCACTGAAGGAATCTATGCAAATTCAGTTCCCTATGATGGAAGACACCATTCATCTGTCCGAAGGATTCCACGTGAACGACTTCCCCACTACCGTAATCATCGGGCAGGGTGGAAAGATTTTGTATATTCACACGGGAATGTACGCCTCCGAAGAAGAGGTTTTGGCGCTGCTCGCCCCCTTTGCCTTCTAAAAAAACGCCCCGGATTGCTCCGGGGCGTCTTTTTCAGTCTTTCAGGTACTGTTCCCAAATCAGCTCGCCTTCGAATTTCTTCATACCGAAGGCTTCGCGAACGGCTTTGCAAAGCATGGCCAGCTTTGCCTGCATGTGCTTGGATTGGAAGAATGCCTCATTGCCGGGCTGCATGGCATATTCCATCACCCGGGCACGATCCTCTTTCGCAAAGCTCATGGAGTACATGTCGATAAAGTAACGATTTTCTCCCTCCAGGTACCGATAATCGTCCCGATTCATGTTGGCAAGGTAATCGTTATCGTAGCGGAACCCCTCAGGATTCAGCGTATCCCAGAAATCAAAGTTGGAGATTTGACCCAGGATATATATATCGATGGCATGGTACACCTCGTGATAGAAACTACCCTCGAAGGCCTCGTTCATAACCAGGGCAATGTAGAAATTACCATCGAGAATGTACTGAACACCATCCGCCTGGGACAGGGCGCCTGCTTCATTATCACCATAAGCGCCGCCCACCAGGCAGATTGTCAACTTCTCATTATCTGAGGTCTTTTTGCCCAACTTCTTAAGAAAATCCTTCGGATAAGAAGCCAACGCTCGCTCCAGCATAGGAAGATAGTGCTCATAAACCGGTACTCGATACTCTGCAACAAAGGTGAAATCAGAAGGCGTCTTGGAAATTGCGTCCTCATACATCCGCAGGCGGATGCCATACTGACTCTCCAGCTCCTTCAGTCGCTGACGAATCCGCTCAAGTCCTTCCGTATCCGGCTTGGAGGCGGTATAATAGGGACCAACATAGTTCTTGCTATCCCCCGTAGCAGACAGCTCCGGCTCCCAACAGTAAAGTCCCTGCTCACAGGTCACCTCATCCATGGCCAGGAACCAAATCCGCTGGGGATTGGTGCTCTCACGAACATTCCAAGGCATAGAAAGCCCAGGCAATACCACAGAGGCGGAACGTTTGCCATCCGTTAAATCATACAGATCCAACACACAACCGCTCTGTGCTTCGAGATACAGCATTGCGGAGCGCAGCTTAGGCAGCGCAGTCACATCCTCGTAGCCATACTCCGGGGACAGCGCTTGAATGACACCGTCACGCTTTCCAAACAAGAGTTGATCGTAGATGGAATCGGAATACCGGGCAAAATACCACTGTTCATCCGTAGAAACATCCGGCAACAGGGTCGAACTGGACAAAATTTCACCTGTCTGGGCATAGACGTATAACACTTCCAACTCATCGCCGGAGATAACGTGGCACTCGATAACGGAATCCTGGAAAAGGAGTCCTTCCAGAAAACACTGCTCAAAGGTACATTCCATCAGTAGCTTAGAAATCCCAGAAGCCACATCCGTGTAATACAGACCCGATTCCATAAAATAGTAGACTCTGGACTTATCTGCTGTAATTGCAGGCGAACCAAGAATTGCATCCGGCAAATCCAACGCATCCTGCAGATTGAAGTCGAAATCATAGTATTCCACTCTGCCCTCATTGCTGTCATAGAGCGCAAAGCCGTCAGCCAAGACTCGAAAAATCAAATCATCAGGGAACAAGCATGATCCGGGCACTTCCAACGATACATTGGGCTGATTCTCCCGATAAAAGGTGAGAAGCGTATCCTCTTCACCGGAAAACAACAGCAAGCCATCCCCCACAGGGAGAATTGCGTAGGGATTAAACTGTTCCAAAGCAAACTGTTTCACAGCGCCGCCGGTCGACACCTCAATAGGACTTCCCTCTAAATACAGACCGAAATCGGGTCGAGGGGCCGGCTTAACCGGTTCCGTAGAGGGTTCGGTTGGACTCGATTCCGAAGGCACCGTAGGCTCCGTGGAAGGCACATCGGGTTGCGTAGAGGGCGCGGTAGTACCAGGCTGGGTATCAGTCTCAGGCTTGGTGCATCCGCCCATCAGAAGCGCTACAACCAAAATAATTGATAACCATTTTTTCATATTACTGCCTCCTTGCCAAAGTATAGTCATCGCCCTGCCGATAATAAGGGCATCGACTTTGCCTGGACGCAAAAATTCGGTAAACCTCATCCTCGTCCAGATCCATCATACAATAGTACTCGTCGTACTCTTCATCATAATCATAATGCCAACAGCTGTCACACAAGCTGGGATCCATGGCTGCTCACTCCAAACAATCGAGGTAGCCCTCCACATCAAAGGGCTTCAAAATTTCATCCTTCCGGAGATACAACGGGTGGTGGGGATGCCCCTTTTTGCTGATTGCGCCGGCACAATGCCAGGAAGCACCAAAACTTTGTCCGATTTGCACCATATCACGAACACAATCCGCAAGATAGCCCCGCTTTTCAATAATTGCGCCCCAAGCTGCCCAAACAACCGGACTCTCGGAAATGGACAGCACATAACGGAATGCCTCCATATTCTCCCGATGGAGTGCAGGATTCATAAGTTTTTCCATATCGTCCGGTCTGGTTGCCCGCTGGGCATAGACATTAAACATAATAAAACTATCAAATCCGTTGCCGTCAGCAATTCTCTGGACGGATTTCAGCGTATTATCCAGCGCATCCGGACGAGCGGTGGAGGGGTTAATACCAATGCAAATAAGAGGCTTTATGCCCCTGGTACCCAGGATGTATCGGTACTCCGAGTAAAAATTAGGGGCATAAAGCCACTTCTCCACATCGTACTCTGCCGATGGTGTATTAGCTGCATCCAAAGCCTGTTGGAAAGTGACGAGATCTAATTCCGAGGTTAATTGACTGGGGATATGCATCACTATTCCTCCACCGTGGGAAACCACAGGCTGTTTGCAGTGTCATGAAACGGGCAGTCCTCCGGACAAATTCCCTTTTGCTTACACCATCCATCAAACGCCGCGTCCAGGAAAGAATATACCCCGTCCATTTTTCCTTGAAGACCGACGGTCTGACCATCGTTCATATGAAGTTCAATAACAATATTGCCAGAAGCGGTGTAAAGCATCTGACCCCTAATCTCTTCAAAGCGGTATGTAACGCTCTTGTGTGCAAAGCGGGTCAACAAGAAGGAATCATTATCATAAAACAAGCCAAAGGTCATGTAATAAACAACCAGCCCCACACCCACAACCAGAACAACACCGCCACCAATGCCAAGAACCAAGTCCCCGGACAAGCCGGAAAACAACGCCGCCAGACCAAGGACGGACAAAATCAGCCCAAAACTTCCAAAGCGTTTATTCAAGCGGACGGACTTTCCGGTGCTGTGTTGGGCTTTACCCCGAAACACATTGGTAAAGCCCTTGTCAACAATATAGCAAATACCAAATACAAGAATTCCAATAATCAAAAATCCAACAATTGGCATATCAATCTCCTATTTCGGCAGAAATCACACAATCAACGGGGATATCAAATTCCTCTGTATCCAAATGAGAGAACACCTGAAAATCATAGCACAACGCCAAGGTAGGATGATTCGGCTCCATAGCAAGAAAACGATCATAAAAGCCGCCACCATAACCAATACGGTGCCCATCCATATCAAATGCGAGACCGGGCATTAAAACCAGCGCAGTTTTATCGTTCGCAACCGGTTCGTCCGAAATAGGTTCAGGGATGCCTGCATAGCCCTTCTCTACCATCGAAAAATCATCAAGGTAGATGAATTTCATTTCCTCACCAAAAACCTTCGGCACAGCCACACGCTTCCCATCAAGCAAAGCCTGTTTCAAAATTGGAATCGTGCGAACCTCTTGGTTATACGGAAGATAGGCATAAATTGTTTTGGCATTCACATAAAGTGGGTGCTTGTAAAACTGTTCCCCCAAACGCTGGCTAGTCTTGGTAATCTGTTCATCGGTCATCTCTCGTTTTTTGTTGCGGATATAACCTCTGAGCTGAATCTTGTCCATAAGATCACTCCAAAATCATCATTAATAATATTTTAGCAGAATTTTGTCGCTTATGCAAGAGCAAAGGGTCACTGAATTGTGAATATAAATTAACCCCACTTCAAAAGTCTTAACAATAAAAGCCCAACCTTTCGGTTGGAGCTCTTGTGTTCGCGTTACCTATTTTCACGGCTAGGGCAATCTATCGTCCTGCCGTAGCAAGTGTCCAGTGGACACTTGCAGGCAGAAAAAAAGCCCCAACCTTTCGGTT
>JBGVDR010000006.1:0-4945 GCA_045119455.1 Faecousia sp. | reverse complement strand
CTGATACTCAAAAGAAAATCGGTCTTGTCATCAAATGAATCGCAGTATCTGCCATTTTCTTTGGGGATTCCTGGAAGTTATCCTGATGCCATTGTAAAACCAGCGCCACGAGACCGGTCATCAAAAATGTGACAGAGTGTACTCTTTTTATATCGCTATGCAGATGCTCAAGTCTGTGGGAAACGCCGTCTTCTGCTGTTATGAGCAGAACACGAGCGATTAACACATCCGTAAGGTCGTTGCGGACAAGCATATCCAGGAATGTCCGGTTTTCCTTCCAATAGGCAAAAAAACGGGTCAGATCGCCTATGGCAGATCGGTTTTCTTTGCTGTTACAGTCTGCGGATAACTGCATGAGCATACGGTCAATGATCGCGCAGAGAACACCTTTGCGCCCGCTGAAATATCTGTAAAAGCTCTTTCTGGGAATATTCAGGTTTTCGCAGATCCGGCTGATATTGATTTGTTCATAGCCATCCCGCATCAATGCTTCCAGAAAAGCATCCTCAATTTCCTGCTGACGGAGTATGGAAATTTCGCTCATGCATTTTTTATACATATCCTCATAATCCTTCCAAATGTGTTATTTTCTGCTGAAAAACTGTTTTTTTCTTTTCTTGACGACACAACCCCAGGGGGTTGTCCCTCCACAAAAAACAGGGATTCGTTTATAATTTGTTTACAAATGGGAGGAGTATATCCATTCCCAAAACAAGGAGGTAAATCCCATGGCAAAGAAACCCGTCCGGTTGGACGAAAAGGGCTACCGGAAGTTTGGTATGCTCGACAAGGTCGCTTATGCTGCCGGCGACTTTGGTTGTAATATGTCCTTCGGTCTGAAGGGCACTGTTCAGACTTTCTGGCTGACCTATATGATGCTGGAAACTGGTCTGATGTCCATTCTGTTGC
The DNA here is from genome assembly GCA_045119455.1 of Faecousia sp. GTDB lineage: Bacteria > Bacillota > Clostridia > Oscillospirales > Oscillospiraceae > Faecousia. Next base: position 4,036 of record JBGVDR010000006.1, on the reverse strand, counting down.
TGCTGGTGCAGATCTGGGACGCTATCAACGATCCCATTATCGGTGCCATCATCGACGCAGACACCAAGCGGTATAAGCGCGGCAAGTTCAAGACCTACATTCTGATCGGTTCCCTCGGCCTGATCGTAGGCGGCGCAGCCGTATTCCTGCCCTTCCCCAATGCTTCCACTGTTGTGAAAGCTGCTCTGTTTATCATCGGCTATGTTATTTGGGACGCCGCATACACCATGGCAAATGTGCCTTACGGCTCCATGCTGTCCCTGGTTACCGAGGATGCAGGCGAGCGCGCGCAGCTGTCCACCTGGCGCTCCGTGGGTTCCCTGGTTGGCAGCATGCTTCCCGGCATCATCCTGCCCATGCTGATCTGGAAGAATGTTTATGATGCTAACGGCGAACTGCTGGGTCAGGAACTGCAGGGCAATATTGTGTTCTGTGCAGCCCTGCTGATGGGTGTTCTTGGCTTCTTCGCATTCCAGTTCATGATCAAGAATCTCACCATTCGTGTGGATGAGTATTCCGTCAAGACCAGCGAGGATGCACCGAAGTTTAATGTGTTCCATGCATTTGGCAACTTTATAAAGAACCGTCCTGCTGTGGGTGCTACCGTTGCAGCTATGGGTATGTTCCTGGGTATGCAGTCTGCTACCACCGCCAATGCCATCATGTTTGCTACCTACTTCAAGAACGCACAGATGTCCGGTCTGGTTATGCTGATTGGTTTCCTGCCCATGTTCCTGTTTATGCCCTTTATCAAGAAGATCGTTGGTAAGTTCGGCAAGAAGGAAGCTGCAACTGCCGGTGCTCTGGTTTCTGTCTGCGGCGGTCTGGTCATGCTGGTGTTCCCCACGGTTCCTCAGAGCAATGCGCTGACTGTTTACATGGCAGGCCTGCTGCTGTTCGGCCTGGGCATGGGTATTTACAACTGCGTGTCCTGGGCACTGATGGCAGATGCCATCGACTACTCCGAGTGGAAGTTCGGCAAGCGCGAGGAAGGTACTGTTTACTCTCTGCACAGCTTCTTCCGTAAGCTGGCTCAGGGTGTTGGCCCCTCCATCGTTATCGCTGTGCTGGGCCTGCTGGGCTATGTTTCTGAGCTGGGCACCACCGGTCAGTCCCCCGAGGTGGCACACAGAGCTTGCTGGCTGGTGGCAGGACTGTATCTGTTCTCCGCTGTTATGCAGTTTATCGGTGTCGGTGTTATCTTCAATCTGAACAAGAAGACCCTGGCTACCATGAATGATGAGCTGAATGCTCGTCGTGCTGCATCCAAGTAAAGTCTGATATCTGTAACCGGGCCGGTTTCGGCCCGGTTATTTTTCATGCTTTTTTGAAAACGGCAGCAGAGAAAAAGGTACTCTGCCGCCGTAATGAAGATACGGATTATTTAACCCATTGGAAATTGTCTTTGCCTGCGCCGACTTCAAAATGATACTTGCCGATACCCAGATCAATACCTGCGAAATGGCCTTCACCGGCGGTAATGGATACTCGGTCACCCTCACCCTTGACCATATAAGGCTGTTTGTTTAAGGCGGTGGGAGCATACAGCAGTGCTTCCACACCGTCGGCAAACCACTGGGGCGCGGTTCCGGTATACTGGCTGACCTCGGCTGCGGTTTTGGACTTGTGGGGCACGCCCTGGGTCTGACCATAGCCGATGGCGATAACACCATTGATACGGACATTGGTGGCATCCAGATGTTTCATTGCTCCCTTGCCGTTGAACATACCGCCTACCCACCAGGTATTTAAGCCGAGGGTCTGGGCATACAAGCACAGATCTGCTCCGCAATAACCCAGATGCTCGTCAAGATCCGTGCCGTCCTTACCCGCAAGGATGATGTAGCTGTGAACAGACCGGCTCAGCAGCATTTTTGCCATACCGCCGATACCGTCGGCATTGCCTGTAACCAGCTTCATGTTCAGGTCGTGAAGCTGGTTATTTTCCGCAATCCGGGCATTCAACAGTTGGACCAGCTCAGCGGGGATGGGTTTGTCCGTGAATTTGCGGACCATGTGCCGCTGTGGGATCGCTTCTTTAATGGTCATGGCGAAAACTCCTTAGATTACGAAGAAGGTGCAGCTTCCGGGAGCCAACTCTACAGTTCCGGCGGCAACCGGTTCTCCGACCATTTCGGGCAGTTCATCATGCTCACCCAGAGTCAGAGGCTTGCCGTTCAGATACATAACGGTGGAGCGCATATTGTCGCCGCCGTCCAGGGTATAGCGCAGGGCAGGAGCAGCCAGTTCCACAGTAGTCGTTTCGGTTTTGGAGTTGTTGATGGCCAGATACACGAAACCTTCCTTACCGTCCTTCCGGGACTGGCAGAAAACATGAGCGCCTTCCTCCAGAGGAATGCCGCAATCGTAAACGGTAGTGCCGACCAGCGTGTTCCACAGCAGCACAGCAAAGTAGTTGGGTCTGGGATCGAAGGTGCCATGCTTCAGGAAGCCGTAGTCAGAGGATGCCAGGGTGTTGTGGAAGATGATGCCACGGGTAGCCTTGGAAAAACCGCCCAGCTCATTCAAAGTGCGTAGCACATCCAGATAGGTGGATGCCCAGGTGTTGCCGCCTGCGCCCGCATCGCCGGACTCTGTGACCCAGATCTCTCCGCCGGGGCAATACTTTTCCTTGGTGGGAATGGTGCGGATCGCGCTGTCAATGGCGCTGTTCAGGTATTCTTCGCTGGTCACTTTCTCGGGGTCCCAATGCATATGGGGCAGCATAGGTGCAAGCCGCTCGGAAATGCCGTTGTAAGCGTGGTAGCTGTAAACATCCAGAGGTTCCTTGCTGCCACGGAGCAGATCGTCAGCAGTAGCAAGACTGAACAGCTTGGCAATACCGCCTGTTCTTGCCTTGGATTCCTCGGAAGCTTCCGCATTGCCGCAGGGACCCACCAGCTGGCATTCGGGATAATTTGCCCGGACCCAGGCAAAGAAAATATCCTGATCGCGGACAAAATGCTCGGCGGTGTATCCCTTGGGACCGCCGGATGTTGCCATCATGTTGGGTTCGTTCATAAATTCGGCAGCCAGAATGGGAACACCGTATGCCTTACTAAATCCAAACAGTTTTTCCGCTTCACTGGGATTCCAGGGTTCCTCTGCTGTATGGATGCCCTCACAGTTAGACACGGAAACCAACAGCTTGCCGCCAACGGCTTTTACAAAATCCAGCACACCGATCCACTGCTGCTTGGTTAGCACGCTGTCAAAACCTTCCGGTGCAACTCCGTCGGTGGTGCCGTCAAAATCATAGTAGGTCTTGGTTGCCCAGGTGCCGGAAACCCGAATCCATGCAGGGCCAAAGGCCTTTGCCAGCTTGCGGATGCGGCTGTTATACAGATCCACAGGGGGATAATACTGCATCATGCCCTTCTGGATCTCCATGAAGTTGCCGCTGCTCAAATCCAGCACAAAGGGTTCCGTACCTGCGATCTGACCGGGAGTGTACTCCTTCCAGAAAGTACCGCCGGTCACCTCGGTAAATTCCACGTTGTAGGACATCATCATGGGGTTGGACTCGTGCAGGGGTTTTACAATACTGGGATCGATTTTAATGTGTGCCATAGGGCATCTCCTTTCAGTTATCCGCATCGGTGCGGTCAATGGATGAAGTTTGCGCGGAAGGGCATCTTGCGCAACAGTTAATTTCTTAACTGTTGCGGTGAATTTATCAGCAACTACCATAAGGCAGTTACTGTGTGAAATGGATCTGATGATTCGGTATGTCCAAAAGCATCCGTCAGCCGCCCGCAAACAATGGCAAAAGACCCGTTCTGGTTGCAACTGAAATGGAGAAGGAAGCGGTCGGACGGCTGGCGGATACCTTTGGCGTAAGGCGGCATAGCGTAAATACTATGCCGCCCTGAAAGAGCGGTTAGAATGAGATTCTTGTCAGCTATCCGCGGTTTCTCTGGCGCGTTCGATGGCAGTATTCATTTTGCTTATCAGAGCTACAAATTGCGTAATTTCAGCATCAGTCAAATTGTGACGGATTTTTTCGTATCGGGCCTCAAATTCCAATTCCTTTCCC
>JBGVDR010000005.1:0-2500 GCA_045119455.1 Faecousia sp. | reverse complement strand
ATTTATGTGATGAGTCCCCCAGGGGATAACGATTTGCTGATTTCAGCACATGGGCATCATTGGATAATTCATCCCATGTTCGTTATATTCTCCGCTAAAGAAGAAGTCTGATGCTGCATCTTCTAGGATATCTGCGATATCGGGCAGATAAATTACTGCTTAACATCGTGCAGTAATCAAGATATTGAACGAAGACGGCATTTTTTGTATTAAGGATTGACCACATTGATGGGGGAGCCGGACAGAAAAGCACGAATGCTATTGCATGTGGTATCGATGATGCGTTGGCGCATTTGGGCAGGGGCCCAAGCAATGTGGGGCGTAATAATGCAATTGGGGGCAGTCAGAAGGGGGTTAGTGGGGGTAATTGGCTCTACGGAAACCACGTCCATGGCTGCACCGGACAATTTTCCGGTGGATAGAGCATGCGCAACGGCGGTTTCATCGATGACCTGCCCCCTGGAGGTGTTCAGCAAAATGGCTCCATCTTTCATTCTGGCGATGGAATCCGTGCTAATCAGGTTGGCGGTTTCTGGAAATAGAGGGCAATGCAGGGTGATAACGTCGGATTGTGACAGTAGGGTGTCCAAATCAACATAGGGACCGTCGCCGCGGCAAGTGCGGCTGTGGCAAATCACGTGCATACCCATGGCTTGGGCAATGCGAGCTACGGCTCGACCGATTTGACCATAGCCGATGATGCCCAGGGTTTTGCCGGAAAGGCACATCTGTGGGGTATCCCAGAAACAGAAATTGGGACAGTCAGCCCATTTTCCATCGTGCACTACCTGGTCATGGTGACCAATGCGATGGCACAGCTCCAGGAGCAGGGCAATCGTGAACTGGGCTACTGCCTCGGTGCTGTATGCGGGGACGTTACAAACGGGGATACCGAGTTGCTTTGCGGTTCGGATATCCACCACGTTATAGCCGGTGGACAGGCAGCAAATCAGTCGGATACTTGGGCAAGCACGAAGAATTTGAGCGTCGAGGGGGACCTTGTTGGTGATGACGATTTCGTGATTGCCGATGCGGGAAATGGTTTCTTCGGGCGTGGTTCGTGGGTGTACTGTCAAATTTCCGAACTGGATCAGACAGTTCCAGCTCAGGTCGCCGGGATTTACCGCTTCGCTGTCAAGAATGACGATGTTCATAAAACTCCTCCTTGAAATAGGGGTGAAATTCTGCTAGGATATAGGGGAATGGGGGCAAGGGAATGTTGATTTATAAGGATGATGCTGTGGCGGTGGCAATCAAACCGCCCCGGGTGCTGTCCACCGATGACCCTGGCGGAATGCCGGAGCTGGTGCGACAGGCACTGGGGAATGTGAAGGCGGATGTCCGCACGGTTCATCGGCTGGACCGGGTAGTTTCCGGTTTGATGGTTTTTGCTCGGACGGCAGAGACAGCCTCGGAGCTTTCCCGGCAGATACGGGAAGATGCATTTGAGAAGGAATATTTGGCGGTGGTGCATGGGGTGCCGGAGCAATTAGAAGGGACGATGACGGATTTGCTCCTGCGGGATAAGCGGGAACGGAAAACCTATGTGGTCACCGAGCTCGGTAAAGGAGTTCAAGAAGCAATTTTGGACTACCGTGTCTTGCAAACGAAAGAAGATATGAGTTTGGTGGCCATTCAGCTTCGCACCGGGCGAACACATCAAATTCGAGCCCAGTTTTCCAGCCGAAATCTGCCGTTGCTTGGCGACCGGAAGTACAGCTTGAACGAGGATGAATGTGAAATTGCGTTGTGGTCCGCAAAGATTGGATTCAATCACCCAGCGACGGGAGAACGGCTGATTTTTGAGAAAAATCCGCCGGAAGTGTATCCATGGAATCTGTTTGAAATAGTATAGCACAGTTTGGATGGTTTGAAAAGACTGTAAGATTGCCAGGAGGTGCAGCGATGGGCTGTGAATTTGTGCAGAATCGAGATTGTCCGTACTTTCCTTGCCATGAAGGGGTGGCTGAGGAGCGGTTTAATTGCCTGTTTTGTTTTTGCCCGCTTTATGCATTGGCAGATCGGTGCGGCGGAAACTTTAGCTATACGGTAGAGGGAGTAAAGGACTGCTCCGGGTGCCTACGTCCTCATTTGCCGGAGAGCTATGGTGGTATTTGTGAAAAACTGAAGCTGGTTATGGAAATGGTAAAAAAGCCTTGATTTTTTGCCATAAGACTGGTATAATGTGCCCGTTGTGAAGAACATGGAGATGTACCCAAGTGGCTGAAGGGTGCGGATTCGAAATCCGCTAGGCGCCGAAAGGCGTGCGGGGGTTCAAATCCCTCCATCTCCGCCAAAAAGGAAGAGACCACCCCAAGGTGGTCTCTTCCTTTTTGGCTATGGAGGAGATTTGAACCCATCTAAATGCAACAGTCCGGTGGACTGTTGCTCGCGACGGCTTGACGGAGCGAAACATGTATTTTGCCGAAGGCAAAATGTAAATCAAATCCCTCCATCATGACCACCCATCAGGGTGGCCTTTTTATTGGAAAAGAAAGAG
>JBGVDR010000004.1:0-1513 GCA_045119455.1 Faecousia sp. | reverse complement strand
AAGGTGAAACTTGAATAAGTCAGAGCGTGACGAGCCGAGATGAATAAAAGAAACTGAAAAGTTGTAAAGAACAGATAAAACAACGGAGAGTTTGATCCTGGCTCAGGATGAACGCTAGCGACAGGCCTAACACATGCAAGTCGAGGGGCAGCGGGGATGAAGCTTGCTTCATCTGCCGGCGACCGGCGCACGGGTGAGTAACACGTATGCAACCTGCCCGCCACAGGGGGATAAACGCTGGAAACGGCGCCTAATACCCCATACTATCGCTATGCTGCATGGCATGGCGATGAAAACTCCGGTGGTGGCGGATGGGCATGCGGCGCATTAGCTGGTTGGAGGGGTAACGGCCCACCAAGGCGACGATGCGTAGGGGTTCTGAGAGGAAGGTCCCCCACACTGGTACTGAGACACGGACCAGACTCCTACGGGAGGCAGCAGTGAGGAATATTGGTCAATGGGCGGGAGCCTGAACCAGCCAAGTCGCGTGAGGGAAGACGGCCCTACGGGTTGTAAACCTCTTTAGTCGGGGAGCAAAAAGGATCACGCGTGGTCCATTGAGCGTACCCGAAGAATAAGCATCGGCTAACTCCGTGCCAGCAGCCGCGGTAATACGGAGGATGCGAGCGTTATCCGGATTTATTGGGTTTAAAGGGTGCGTAGGCGGTTTGTCAAGTCAGCGGTAAAATTTCGGGGCTCAACCCCGTCGTGCCGTTGAAACTGACGGGCTGGAGTTGCAGCGGAGCATGCGGAATGCGCAGTGTAGCGGTGAAATGCATAGATATTGCGCAGAACTCCGATCGCGAAGGCAGCGTGCTAGCTGCAAACTGACGCTGAGGCACGAAAGCGCGGGTATCGAACAGGATTAGATACCCTGGTAGTCCGCGCAGTAAACGATGGATACTTGCCTTCCGCTCCGAATGTGGAGTGCGAGGCGCAGCGAAAGCGTTAAGTATCCCACCTGGGGAGTACGCCGGCAACGGTGAAACTCAAAGGAATTGACGGGGGCCCGCACAAGCGGAGGAACATGTGGTTTAATTCGATGATACGCGAGGAACCTTACCCGGGCTCGAACGCAAGTTGACGATAAGGGAAACCTTATTTCCAGCAATGGCAATTTGCGAGGTGCTGCATGGTTGTCGTCAGCTCGTGCCGTGAGGTGTCGGCTTAAGTGCCATAACGAGCGCAACCCCCATCCATAGTTGCCCCCGGGTCGTGCCGGGCACTCTATGGAGACTGCCGGCGCAAGCTGCGAGGAAGGCGGGGATGACGTCAAATCAGCACGGCCCTTACGTCCGGGGCGACACACGTGTTACAATGGCGGGGCACAGCGGGATGCTGCATGGCGACATGTGGCTGACCCCTAAAACCCGTCTCAGTTCGGATTGGAGTCTGCAACCCGACTCCATGAAGCTGGATTCGCTAGTAATCGCGCATCAGCCACGGCGCGGTGAATACGTTCCCGGGCCTTGTACACACCGCCCGTCAAGCCATGGGAGCCTGGAGCGCTTGA
>JBGVDR010000003.1:0-7778 GCA_045119455.1 Faecousia sp. | reverse complement strand
TTTTTTTTTTTTTGTTTTTTTTTTTTTTTTTTTGGGGGGGGGGGGGGGGGGGGGGGGGCCCCCGCGCCGCTGTGCGGCGCATACCTTCCCCCGAGGGGAAGGTGCCGAGCGTAGCGAGGCGGAAGAGGAATGGCGAGATGTTTATCTCAGGATTAGGTACGCAAAGGTGCTAAATCGTAACTTTTCTGCCCGCATTCCTCTTCAGTCACCGCCTGAAGGCGGTGACAGCTTCCCCCCGGGGGAAGCTTTTGCGCCGCCGAGCGGCGCCGTTTCTTACTTCGCTAAACAATCATTTATCGCTTTCCTTTACTCCTCCAGTACCCGGTGGAGCTTTTCCAGCGCCCGCTTCTCGATGCGGGACACATAACTGCGGCTGATGCCGGTGATGGACGCCACTTCCCGCTGGCGCTGAGGCGGCTGTCCCCCCAGCCCATAGCGGAGCTGAATCACCTGCCGTTCCTGGGGAGTCAGCACCCGGTTCACCGCCTGGGTCACCTTTTGTATAATCTCCCGGCGGCTGATGGTGTCCAGCAAATCTTCGTCATCACTGACCACATCCATCAGCGACAGCGCTGCCCCATCCGTTCCGGTTTCGATATAATCCGACAGCGATACATCCTGGCTGGACTTCCTCTGGCTACGAAAGTGCATCAAAATCTCATTTTCCGCGCATCGGGCGGCATAGGTAGCCAGGCGGGCGCCCTTGGAAGGGTCAAAGGTAGAAATCCCTTTAATGAGGCCAATGGTTCCAATGGAAATCAAATCCTCCTGATCCGCCTCCAGCGCATAGTATTTCTTCATAATGTGCGCCACCAGGCGCAGGTTATGCTCGATGAGAATATTGCGGGCCTGCAGGTCCCCTTGAGCGGACCGCTGGAGATAGTGCTGCTCCTCCTGGGCGGTCAGCGGGCGGGGAAAGCTGCCGGTGGATAGCTGCAGTGAATACAAAATGCCGCTGAGCATCAGCCATAGGCTGGCAATCATGGGCTCACCTCCCCTAAACCCTATTCCCCACGGCACGTCCGTTTTCCTGTAAAAAAAGATTGCACCTCGGAGGGTGGTTTGCTATACTATAAGAAAAAGGAGGAATCGCTGTGCAGATTGTACTTTTGACTGCCCTGGGTGTAGGCGGCGCCACCATTATCGGCGCAATCCTGGGCTTCATTTTCAAGAAAATTTCCCACAAATTCAGTGACATCGTGCTGTCCTTCGCCGCAGGTGTGATGCTTTCGGCGGCAGTAATCGGTTTGATTCTCCCCTCGCTGGAGTACGGCGGCGACCACGGCGTTTGGGTGACGGTAGCCGGTATATTCTGCGGTGCGGTATGTCTGAGCCTGATGGATAAGCTGGTGCCCCACCTGCACCGGCTCTCCGGGGTGGATCAGGAGGCCCACCCGGGTCAGAGCGCCAAACTCAACAGGGTGCTGCTGTTCGTCATGGCCATTGCCATCCACAACCTGCCCGAGGGCATTGCTGCAGGCGTGGGCTTCGGCACCGGCAATGACGACGAGGCCATCATCATTGCCGCAGGCATTGCCCTACAGAACATCCCCGAGGGCATGGTAATCATCGGTCCCATGCTGGCCGCCGGAATGCGCCCGGGGCGCACCTTCGTGGTGGCAATGATGACCGGCGTGGTAGAGGTGCTGGGTACGCTGCTGGGCTACTTTGCTGTGACGGTTTCCAGTGCGCTGCTGCCCTTTGCCCTGGCTTTCGCCGGTGGTACCATGATTTACGTCATCAGCGACGAGATGATTCCCGAAACCCATCACGGCGATGAACGAGGTGCGACCTACGCCTTGCTGGTCGGCTTCGCTCTGATGCTGGTCATGAGTTACTACCTATGACAAAAAACGCCCTGCAAGGCTATTGCGGGGCGTTTTTGGGCAAGATAGAGAAAAACAGGAGGAAATTTTATGGAAAATACCTATGATGTTATCGTAATCGGCGGTGGCCCGGCGGGCTACACCGCCGCCATGTACACCGCCCGGGCGGGCCTGAAAACGGCAGTGCTGGAAAAGCTCTACGCAGGCGGTCAGATGACCCAAACCAGCCAAATCGACAATTATCCTGGCTTCGACGAGGGTATCGACGGCTTCTCTCTAGGCATGAAAATGCTGTCCGGGGCGGAGCGGTTCGGAGTGAAGACCGTCAACACCCAGGTGCTTTCCGCCCAATTGGAGGGCGCTGTGAAGCGCCTGCAGACCAGCGACGGAGAATTCTCCGCCCGGGCGGTAATCATCGCCACCGGCGCCGACCACCGTGCTCTGGGCATCGACGGGGAGCAGGATTTGGTGGGAAGGGGCGTGGCCTACTGCGCCGCCTGCGACGGCATGCTCTTCCGGGGCAAGACCGTGGCAGTGGTGGGCGGCGGTAATTCCGCAGCGGCGGATGCGCTGCTGCTGAGCCGGGTGGCGAAGAAGGTGTACCTCATCCACCGGCGGGACAGTCTTCGTGCCACAAAAATATACCACGCCCCCCTAAAAAATGCGGACAATGTGGAATTTTGCTGGAACAGCACCATTTCCCGGCTGATTTCCGAAGGGAAACTCACCGGTGTGGAATTGACCGACACCCTCACCGGCGCCACTCGGGAACTGGAGCTGGACGGCCTGTTCATCAGCATCGGACGTGCTCCTGCCACAGAAATATTCCGGGAACAGCTGGCTCTGGATCCCGGTGGCTATATCATTGCGGACGAAACCACCCGTACTTCTCTGCCCGGGGTCTTCGCCGCCGGCGACGTGCGGACCAAGGCATTGCGGCAAATCATCACCGCCGCGGCGGACGGTGCGGTGGCGGCCTTTTATACAGAGGAATATCTGATTAAGGAGTGATTCCATGAGGGCGGACTGCCACATTCACATGGTCCTGGACGGCTTTGACTGGAAGCAATCCATCGCCCGACATCAGCCTGAGCCGGATTCCTGCTGGATCCGGAGCACGCTGGAAACTTACCGGGAGAAGGGCTACACCTACCTTCGGGACGGCGGTGACCGCTGGGGAGTGGGCGCGGCGGCCCGGGCACTTGCCGGGGAGTACGGCATCGAATACCGCACCCCTTTGGCGCCCCTGCACCGGCTGGGACATTACGGCGGATTTATTGGAGAAAGTTTCGAAAATGCCGAGGATTTTTCTAAAAAGCTAAACAAATCCGGTCGGGATTTTGCAAAAATTATGATTTCCGGACTCATGGATTTTGACCGCCCCGGGGTACTGACCGGCCAGGCCCTGCCTCCGGCGCTGATTGGGGAACTGATTCACATCGCCCACGACCAGGGCTTTGCGGTGATGGTTCATGCCAACGGCGCCCGGACTGTGGAGGCCGCCGCCGCGGCGGGCGTGGATTCGGTGGAGCACGGTGCTTATTTGGATGCGGATGCCCTGGCGACCATGGCAGATAACGGCACCATTTGGGTGCCCACCCTGTCTACCATCGCCAACCTGCGGGGCAAAAACCGGTTCCGGGAGGATGCCGTTGTGCGAATTTTGGAGGGCGCTACGGAAAATGTGGCGACCTTTGCTTCTATGGGCGGTTTGGTTGCCCCGGGCACCGATGCCGGTGCCTGGGCAGTTCCTCACGGCTGTAGCACCGAGGAAACGCTTTTGACCCAATGCGGCATCGATTGTCCCGCCCAGGAGCATGCCGCCCGGCAGATTCAGATCCGGTTCCGCCGATGACACCTGCCCCTTGCGAAAAATGCCGAAATATGGTATACTTAGAAAAAAGGAGGTAGTGCCATGAAAAAACGGCTATTTTCTGTTGTCAGTATTCTGCTTTGCCTGTCCTTACTTCTCAGCGGATGCGGATTGCTCCGAAAATTGATAGACAATGTGAAGGATGCGGTTTACCCGTCCTTCGAAGCTATGCCCTACACCCGTCCGGAGCTGGCGAAGGTGGAGTCCTTGGTGAATCAATGCATCACTCTGGCGGAAGAAGGCAATGATTTGGATGCACTGGTCAACCAAATCACGCTCTACAGCATGGAATCCAGCTCTTTCATGACCAATTACAGCCTGGCGTACATCCATTACAGTCTGGACTCGGTGGACGAAAAATGGCAAGAGGAATACAACTATTGTCTGGCGCTCACCGCCCAGTTCGAGGCACTGCAGGACCGCCTGCTCCGGGCGCTGGCCAAAAGCCCCCTGCGGAAGGAGTTGGAGTCCGAAGAGCTGTTCGGACCGGGATACTTTGACGGCTACGAAGGCGAAAGCATCTGGACCGAGGAATTCACCGCCCTGATGAATCAGGATTCCGCCCTGCAGGCCCAGTACTACGAGCAACTGGCGCTCAACGATGTGGATGCCATGGAGCAGACCTTCGTGGATATGATTCGCCTGCGCCAGAGAATTGCCCAGGAAGCAGGCTACGAAGACTACCCCAGCTTTGCCTACGATTTCTACTACATGCGAGATTATTCCCCTCAGCAGATTTTGGAGTACACCGACCAAATCAAACAGACCCTTTCGCCGCTGTACGAGCAGATGGTCTATGATACTTCCTGGTACGACTCCATTTATTATGTGTCTTCTCAGGACACCTTTGCGTTCGTGGAAAAAACCGCCACGAGCATGGGCGGACCGGTGCTTGAAGCCTTCCAGGTCATGAAGGACCGGCAGATGTACCACATCGCCCCCGGCAAAAACAAGCTGGAGGCCTCCTTCGAGATTTACCTGCCGGATTTCATGGTGCCCTTCGTGTTCGTTTGCCCAACGGAAACCAGTCAGGATTATCTGAGCTTTGTCCACGAATTCGGTCATTTCTGTAACGATTATGTGACCATGGGCAACAAGCCCGGCGTTGACGTGGCGGAGGTTTTCAGCCAGTCCATGGAGTACCTGAGTCTGATCTATGGCCCTCAGGACGCCAATTGCGACCAGATGAAGATGTATATGGCGCTAAGCGTGTATGTGGAGCAATCCGCCTATGCCAATTTTGAGCTCCAGGTCTACCAGCTCACCGGCGACGAGCTGAACACCGACAACGTGCGCCGGCTGTTCCAGCAGACCTGCACGGATTTCGGCATTCCGGCGCTGATAACAGGCTATTTCAGCTACACCTCCGTCGTCCATTTCTTCGTGAGCCCCATGTATGTGGTCAGCTACGTGGTCAGCAATGATGCGTCCATGCAGATTTACCAGATGGAGCTGGAGCGCTCCGGTGCGGGTCTTGATTGCTATATGAAGAACCTGAACAGCTCCGAGCCCAGATTTTTGCAGTTCCTGCAAGACGCCGGGCTGGACAGCCCCTTCAAGCCCGGTCGGCTGGAGGAAGTCCTGCAAACTCTCACTGATGCACTAACATAATTAAAAACCACGTCATCGCAAGCAATGACGTGGTTTTTTTATGCAAAAAGTGCCGAAATAGGGGCGAAGGTATAGCCCATAGCATCCCATTTGGTCAGCAGCTCGTCAAGAATTTCGGCATTGGTGCGGGAAGTGGAGTGCAGCAGCACCACCGCGCCGTTGTGAATCCGGGGCAGGAGCTTTGCATAAGCCTGCTCCGCCGTGGGCTGGGCATCATCGTTCCAGTCTACATAGGCAAGGCTCCAGAACACCGTCCTGTAGCCCAGCTGTTGGGCCATTTTCAGATTCTCCTCGCTGTAAATCCCCTGGGGCGGACGGTAATATTTCGGCATGCTTTCGCCGGTAATTTCCTTGTAAAGCGCCTCTAAATCCGACAGTTCCTTGGTGAATGCATCCAGATTTGTCAATTTACTCATATCCGGGTGGTGCATGGTGTGGTTGCCCACGATGTGCCCCTCCCGAGTCATGCGGCGTACCAAATCCGGGTTGCGCTCCAGGTAATTCCCCGCCAGGAAAAAAGCGGCAGGTATCTGCCGTTTCTTCAAAACATCCAGAATTTTCTCGGTACAGCCGTTCTCGTAGCCCGCATCGAAGGTCAGGTAAATCACCTTTTTCGACGCATCCCCCAGGTAGACAGCATCGTATTTCTCCAACTGAGCGCTGTCCGCCGGTCCCACCGGCGGCGCTCCCTCGGTACGATAGCTCAGCCCCCAGGCGCTGGTTTCCATGGCTTGCTGGGACACAATGCTCACCGCCAGCACAATTGCCGTTAGCAGCGCCACCCACACAATCGCCAAATCACGTTTACGCATGCTCATTCCCCCTTGGGGACAATCTATGCGATAGGTGCCCGATGTATGCTTTCCCCGTAGGCTTCCGGAGTATCTGGGAGATTGCCACGTCGCTGACGCTCCATGCAATGACGCGGTTAAATACAAAAAAGACCCTGCCCGAAGGGCAGGATCTTAATTTGATTAGTTCAGAGCAGCCTTAGCCTTCTCAACGATAGCTGCGAAAGCGGCAGCATCCTGAATGGCCATCTCGGACAGGCTCTTGCGGTTCAGCTCGATGCCGGCCTTCTTGATGCCGTTCATGAAGCTGGAGTAGTTCATGCCGTAGGGAGCGACAGCAGCGCTGATACGGGTGATCCACAGGCGGCGGTAGTCACGCTTCTTCTGCTTACGGCCAGCGAAAGCATAGTTGCCGGACTTCATGACCTGCTGCTTGGCCATCTTAAAGTGCTTGGACTTGGAACCCCAGTAGCCCTTAGCCAGCTTCAGGGTAGCATTTCTTCTCTTGCGGGTGATCATTGCGCCTTTAACTCTTGCCATTTTTCAGTATCCTCCTTCTGCTCTTACTTGTAAGGAATCATTTCCTTGATGGCGCTGACATTGGTCTGGTCAGCGTAAGCGGTAGCGCGCAGATGGCGGGTACGCTTGGTGGTCTTCTTGGTCAGGATGTGTCTCTTGTAAGCGTGAGCTCTCTTAACCTTACCGGACTTGGTCAGGTTGAATCTCTTCTTTGCACCGCTATGGGTCTTCAGCTTGGGCATAGTAGGTTCTCCTTCCGTATCTTTAAATGAATTTACTTGCTATTCTTGGGGGTCAGGAACATCGCCATAAAGCGGCCTTCCAACTTGGGGTTCTTCTCCATGGAAGCAGTTTCCGAGCAGGCGTCCGCAAAGTCCATCAGCAGCTTCTCACCCAGGTTGGTATGGGCCATTTCACGACCGCGGAAGCGGACGCTGACCTTCACCCGGTTGCCGTCGCTCAGGAACTTCAGAGCGGCCTTGACCTTGGTGTTGAAGTCATTGGTGTCAATACTGGGGCTCATGCGGATTTCCTTGATTTCCACAACCTTCTGGTTCTTCTTGGCATCCTTCTCCCGCTTCTTCTGGTCGTAGCAGAATTTGGAGTAGTCCATGATTTTGCAGACGGGGGGAACCGCATTGGGAGAAATCTTCACCAGGTCCAGGCCCTGCTCCTCAGCCATAGCATTGGCTTCGTCAGCGGACACGATACCCAGCTGGGCACCGTCGGCACCAATCAGGCGAATTTCCTTGTCGCGGATTTCCTCATTGAGCTGATGATCTAACTTAGCGATGGTAAGCACCTCCATAACAACAATAAAAGCGGATGCCAAAGCACCCGCATACTCACACTTCATCCCCGAGGGAACTGTGGAATATTAACCCGGTCGCTGATGCTGCGGGTGAGGCGGATGTTCAGCCTTCTTTATTACCTGTGCATTTTAGCACAGGTCACTTCCTTTGTCAAGGGTTTTTTTCTTATTTTTTAGCAACACGCAAATGCTCCAGCCCCCAGGGACATAAATGATTGTTTAGCGGTGTAAAAAATAGCACGTCATTGCGAGCCAGCGTAAGCTGGCGTGGCAATCTCCTGACAATAAAACATATCAGTTCCCTTTAGAGGAGATCGCCACGGGCCTAAAGGCCCTCGCGATGACAG
>JBGVDR010000002.1:0-2008 GCA_045119455.1 Faecousia sp. | reverse complement strand
CCGGTAGCGATTTCACCGGTGCCCGGTGTGCCGTAAGTCATTGCACCGGTAGCGGTTACAACGTTCACGGACTGGCCTGCGGTTGCAGATCCGGTAGCGGTTACGAAAAAGTCCCCGCGGATTGCAACGGTTACCAGTTCGCCGCGCTCATAGGTCAGCTGGCCGTCTGAGGTGTCAGGCAGCACGCCGGTAATGAGTCTAACGGTCAGGCCTGCGAGGGCTCCGCCGCCGGTACCGTTTCCGGTTGCAACCTTACCTACGCCGATAGCGCCGCCGGATACCGGGTTAACGGTTGCGGTGCCGTTCCATACGAACTGGCCGGCGGCTGCGGTGCCGTCTGACAAATAGTTCTGTACTGTGATCACTTCGCCCAGGAAGGCGGCCTGGGAGCCAGGAACGCCGATCGCTGGATCAATGTTAACAACTTTCTGTAAAGCCATTTTCAATTTCTCCTATAGGTTTTTAGTCAATTCTAACGCGGTCGAGAACCGAGCCAAGAATGGTTTGTTTTGCAGGTGCGGCCGGCTTTGCGTCGGTTGCAAGCTGCTTTTTATGCCCCGCATTATAAGCCATAAAGGCATCGCGGGCGGTTAATCGGTTGCAGTTAATGCCTAACTGTTTGCAGGCGTCAAGATAAACTTCTTCGGCGGCGTCGTATGCAGTAGCTTTGATTTTACCGAGTACGCCTTTTACATCTTCGGCGGCCTCTGCGATTGCGTTCATACGCTCTTTAACCTCTGCGGTGATCATGTCGTAAGCGTCCAGGGCGTCACAATAGCCGTTAACACTGTCGTGAGCCATTGCCTTGCCTGACTGATCGCCGTATTTAATACCGGCAATAAACGCATTTTTAACCACATCATCCTCATTTTCAAGGCCGCACGCTTTGATCGCATCCTGGATCAGTTTATCCATACGGGCGTCGGTGTCCTTCACCTTTTCGGTTTCAGTTTCCACTTCGGCGGTCTCATCGAGATCTCCGTCCTCAGCCTTTACCTTTTCGGTGATTTCAGCCTCGGCCTCGGTTTCGTCGTCGCCGTCGTCGCCTTCGGTCTCCTCTTCGCCTTCGTCGTCGTCGTCGTCGCCGCTTTCACCTTCTGCGGACTCCACGCCGTCAACTGGCTCTGGCTCCGGCTTTTCGGGCTTTTCGGTTTCCTCGGTTTCCACTTCTGCGGTTTCCTCTTCATCTTCATCTTTCAGTTCTTCCGGCTTTTCGTCTTTGCATGCGTCGCCTTTGAACTTTTCGCCCAGGGCCATAATCGAATCGCGGATCTCCTTTTTCTCATCCTCGGTCACACGATCGCCCAGCTTGCCTATGATGCCGTCCACAGCACCGTCAAGCGTATCTTCGCTTTTTTTCTGCAGGGCTAAAAGTGCCTGCAGTGCCGCGGTGGCGTTTTTCAAGATCTCTTTTTCATCCATATTTTTTACCTCAGCTTTGGTTTTTGGAATTGGTTTTGAGTCGTAAACCAGCACATCTTTTCCCGCGCGGCCCTCTTCAACCAGTGCAATGTGATTGGCGCGGATATTACGCATAATAAAATCGTAAGGCTTGCCGTCAAAAGTGCCTTTTTTAAACTCCGGCTTGTATTGATATGCCAGGGATAACTCACGCATAAAGCCATTATTGATTACGCTCTTAGCCTTATCGTCATAAATGGTCATAGAGTTAAACAGATAAGGGCGTTTCCACTCTGCATCAGTGCCGGCGGCTCCGACGCGGGTTTCTTTTGCCGGTGCATCCGCAAAATCAGGATGGTGGCGGAACTGTACGGGGATCCCGTTTAGGCTCTCCACTGTTTCCGGTTTGCTCAGTTCCTCCGCAGATCTATACCCGTAATAGGTTTTATCGGCCTGAAGGCCCGCAGCCTCCCAGCCTGGGATCTCACGGCCGTAATACGGTGCGACCTGTTCCTTTGTGAACGGTGAATATTTGATGTGCATAAAACCGTTAGAGTCGATAGATCTAACACTCTTAGCATCAAAAGCCATTGTATCAACGATCATT
>JBGVDR010000001.1:0-12302 GCA_045119455.1 Faecousia sp. | reverse complement strand
GCATCATGGTTTCTACAACCATCTGCTTAAACTCGCCTGTGTATCGCTTGTTTGGTACGCCTTTAGGCATAGAAAAACACCCCATTTCTTAGTACAAGTATTATATCATACTTGTCTAACAAATGGGGTGCAGTTCAGTTGGGAGCACCCGGGGGAACTTTTAGATTTCTTCCGTATCCGGCTGGGAATACTTGCTGTAGCCGTAGCCGTACTTTTTGCCGTAGCTGTACTTGCGGTAGCCGTAGTCATAGCCGTAGCCGTAGGAAGAGCGGTAGCCATAGCCATACTGCCGGTGGAACTGGGGCACACCATTGAAGATACAGCCATCGATTCGCACGTCCTTCTGGTGCAGGCTGGTCACCGCATTGATGACCTGACCACGCTTGGCATAGTCCTGCTTGACCACATACAGCACGCTATCGGCATAGCGGCACAGGACAGAGGCATCGGACACCACTTCGCAGGGAGGAGTATCGATGACCACATAGTCATAGCGCTCCTTCAGGCGGTTCAGTAGACCGGTAATCCGCTCCTTTTCCAGAGTGTAATGCCGCTTTTCGGTGCTGCAACCGGAGATAAAGTCCAGCTTGCCGGACTTATCCGTACGGATGGCGCTGTCCAGGGACAGCTTCGCATCGCCCATCAGCTCCAGCATACCAATACCGTCGGCGCTCATACCCAGGGCCTTGGCCACGCTCTGGTTGCGAACATCCGCATCCAGCACCAGGACCTTATGACCTTCCTTCGTCAGCGACAGCGCCAGGTTCAGCGCAATGGTGGTCTTACCCTCACTTGCCAGGGTACTGGTGACCAGAACCGTCTTCTTGGAGGGGTCATCCAGAATCCGTTTGACCTTCAGGCGCAGACCCCTCAAACACTCCGACAGGTTGGAATCCATCTCGGCGGTAATCAAATTAATCTTGGTGTTGCGGCGCTTCTTCTGGGTCACCTTGGGCAGTGCCACCAGAATGGGCAGGTTGATGTTGTTTTTCAGCTCATCGGTGGTTTGGATGGTGCGGGTCATCAGACCGACAGCGAAGATGAATGCCATGCCCAAAATCACACCGATGATACCGCCCCGAATAGCCAAGCCCTTAGCAGAGAAGCTGTTACAAGGGTCGGTGGGCAGGGTGGGGTTCTGCATGATTTTCACCTGGGGATTATCCACCATGTACACCGCAACCTGGGGGTAGCACTCAATGATGGCCTCCAGATAATTCTTGGCATCCTGGGGCACGGTGCTCCGAGCGGTGAGCACCAGCATATTGCTGTCCACCACGGAGTAGGCCGAGGCGGTGCCGTTGATGTATCCGCCCTCAATCTGCTCAAGCACCAGGTCGAACATCATGTCCGTAGACAGAATCTGGGGGAAAGCTTCCGCCAGCTGCTGGGCGGCATACTGATCGTAGAATGCGCCGGTGCCGAAGATGTCCTCAGCCTTATAACCGGATTCCACAGTAAAAATCGCCTTGGACTCATACATGGGCACATAAGCTTTCTTGGCGTTGATGGTGGCACGGCCGCCGTTGAGCAGCGCCAGAATCAGCACCAGGGGCCACCACTGGAAAAAGGCGTTCTTCACGCGGATCATAACGTTTATGAGCTTAATCGGTTCTTGTGCTTTCGGTTCCATGATCACTTCTCCTTCCCAGTGCTATTGTGGTGGCTTTCGCCGTGGGATCTGGTCTGACCATACTGGCCGCCGTAATGGTAGCCATAGCGTCCCCGCTGGGAGGTGACCATATCGTTGAGAATCACGCCCAGGAAGCCCGCCTTGTACATACGCAGGCTGTCGATGGCATCGTTGATATCGCAGGCGGCGGTGTAGTCCTGCCGGACCACCAGCATGGTGCCGTCCACCTTCTCCGCCAGCACCTCCGCATCGGAGAACATGCCCATGGGCGGAGTATCCATAATAACAAAGTCGAACACCCGCAGCTGGGTAATCAAGGTGTCCATGGTGTGGCTGGAAACCAACTCGGTAGAGCGGTTATCGGAGCCCTGGGGGAAGAGCATATACAGCCCCTGTTGCTCGTTGCGAACCATGCACTGCAGCAGATTCTCCCGACTGTAAGGCCGGGCCAGCAGCTTATTCAGGGGCATGGAGGACTTGTAGGTGTTGCCCAGGAACTTGTTCAGCGCAGGCTTACGCAAGTCGCCGTCCACCAGAGCCACGTTGTAGCCCTTCAGCGCCAGCGCTACCGCCACGTTGCCCGCCACGGTGGATTTACCCTCATTCTCGCCCACACCGGTAATCATAAAGATTTTTCGGCCCCGGGCCTCAGCCTCATGCTCCAGCTGGGTGCAGATGGAGCTGATTTGCTCGATATAAGAGAAGCTGGTAGACGGCGAGAACACCTGCACCTGCCGGTTGCTCTGCTGGAGCATGGACTTGATGGTTCGGTTCTTCCGCTCGTGGCTGACCGATGCAATCACCGGAGCATCCAGCAGCTGCCGGGCGCCGGTACGGGTCTGGATGGTTTCGCTCTGGATGGAGAAATAGCACAACAGCGCCACCATACCCACCGCACCCAGGATGCCCGCCAGCTTGGAGAACCGGTTGACATCGATGATGTTGGAGGGGTAGGAGGAAACAGTGGGGTTACGCAACACGTTCAACACCGACCGGCTGGAAATAAAGCCGGCCATCTTGGGGAACACGTTGGTCACTGCCTTCAGCGCCAGAAAAGCCTGCTCGGGGGTGGAGGCGGTGCAGCTGACCTCGATAAAGTTGCTCTCGCCCATCTGGGTGGCGGTGATAGTGCCGTCAAAATTCGCCAGACGGGGGTCGGCTTCCTTTAAGCCGTCCCGCATCACGTCGGTGCCCAAAAAATCCGTCAGCACCGCCGCCACCTCACGGGTGGAGGTCAGGTTGCCGGAGGAGGTATAGGAGGTGGTACGGGAATTGACCGCATAAGTCATGGAGGCCCGGTACTTGGGCACGTGGAACCAGTTGATCAGCAGCGTCACGCTCATGCTCATCACCAGGGTGGCAGCCACAATCATCCAGCAATGACGCACCAGATTGCGAATCAGGCAATAGGGCGAAACATGGGACCACTGGAGGGTCTTGTTATTTTTGCTCATCGTTGCGCCCCTCCTTACATGACCACCACGGTCAGGATGGCAATGCCCTCACTGCCGCCGTCCGCATGGGTATAGGTTACCCGGTACTCACCGGGCTTGGAGGTATTCACCTGACCGCTTACCGTCAGGTCCTCCGCATTCAAAATGGTGCCATCCGCATTGAAGCAGTGACCCACATAGGCACTGGGGTCGAAAGCCTCGCCCTGGTTCAGGTAAATCAGATACTCCTTCAGCCGCAGGGTGGGCCGGTTGGGATCGGTGGGCAGCTCCAGCACCGGCAGCTTCAGCCAGGCGGTATCGCCCAGGGAGTTGGTAATCTGTACCGTCACGTCGTACACTCGGGTATCGTCGGTGTTGGCCAGGGTGGAAACCCGAACCCGGGAGGTCACGTTGCCGTCCACCATATCGATGGCAGTAATCCGATCCAGCAGAGAAATCTCCTCCACGCTGGAGAACACCAAGGGCTTGGTGGGATCCAGGTAGAACCGGGGCTTCTCATAGTCGGTGTACTGAATCTTGCGGACATACATGCCCATGTTGTTATCGCTGTCGAAGACCAGGTAGGTCACCTTAGCAGTGTTGTTGGAAATCAGCTTGGAAATGCCCGCCACCACAATCTGCTTGGTCAGGTCGCCGTCCTGCGCATCGGAAGCGGTCATGCCCTGGAGCAAATCCATCTCGGTGGCCTGGGAGGACACCGCCAGCAAATCCTCTGCACAGTAAATCCTGGGTGCCTCGGTCTTGTCCGTGGAGCCCTGGTAGACGGTGTTGGCAATTTTGGCTGCAATCAGCAGGGCCAGCGCAATGCACAAAATATGTTTGATCGTTCTCATTATGTAACTCCTTTGGCTCGGTTGATGGTCAGTCAGACCTGCAAAAGCTCTGCCGGGGGCGTATATGTGGGCACCAAAGCCCGCAGCTGCCGACGCAGCTGGTACTCCTGCCCTTCCTCCAGCCGAGAAAGCTCCTCCAGCTCTGCCAGCAGGCAGTTCTGGTCGAAATCCAGCTTGTGACCCACATAAATCAGGTCGTTGGCGGTGCGGTCCAGTCCCTCCTCGTCCATGAGCAGCTCCTCGTAGAGCTTCTCGCCGGGGCGCAGACCGGTGTAGATCACCGCGATGTCCACATCCGGCTCAAAGCCGGACAGTCGAATCATATTCCGGGCCAAATCGTCAATCTTCACGGGCTTGCCCATGTCCAGAACGAAGATTTCGCCACCCTTGGCAAAGGCACCGGCCTGAAGCACCAGCGTCACCGCCTCGGGGATGGTCATGAAGAATCGGGTAATGTCCGGGTGGGTGACGGTAACGGGACCGCCCTTTCTAATCTGCTCCCGGAACAGGGGGATAACGCTGCCGTTACTGCCCAGCACATTGCCGAAGCGCACCGCCGCAAAGCAGGTTTCGCTCTGGCCGGCCATGGACTGGATAATCATCTCGCAGATGCGCTTGGAGGCGCCCATGACATTGGTGGGATTGACGGCCTTATCGGTGGAAATCAGCACAAAGTGCTCTACGCCCGCCGCCATGGCCGCCCGGGCGGTATTGAGGGTGCCGAATACATTGTTCTTCACTGCTTCCAAGGGGGAGCGCTCCATCAGCGGCACGTGCTTATGGGCCGCCGCATGGTACACCATAGCCGGGCGGAAGGTCTGCATCACCGCGTTGATGCGCTTTTCGTCCCGCACGGAGCCAATCAGCACATGAACCGTCAGCTCCGGGTAGTTGGCTCGCAGCTCCTGCTCAATGGCATAAGCGTTGTTCTCGTAAATATCAAAGATGACCAGCTCTGCCGGGTCGTATGCCGCCAACTGACGGCACAGCTCGCTGCCGATGCTTCCGCCGCCGCCGGTGACCATGACGGTTTTGCCCCGAATCAAGTCGGAAAGACCGCCCATATCCACCTTCACCACGTCCCGCTCCAGCAGGTCCTCGATGTCGATGTCCCGGATGGCCTGGATAGAAACCTCTCCGTTGGCCAGCTGGTAGATGCCGGGCATCTGCTTGAACTTACAGCCCGTGCGGCTGCAAATTTCCCAAATTTCTTTCTTGGCCTTGGTGCTCACAGAGGGAATGGCCAAAATGATTTCCGCCACGTTGTACTGATCCACCGCCGCTTCAATCACATCCCGGCCGCCCACGATGGGCACACCCATCATCTGCCGACCGATTTTGGTGGGATCATCATCGATGATGCACACCACCCGATTCTGGGAATATCGGCTGTTCTTGAACTCCCGCAGCACCAGCGCGCCGGCCTGACCGGCACCAATCAGCATGGTGCGCTGACCATTCTCCTGCCGCAGGCGCATATTCAGCCGCCGGGCAAAACGGTAGGAGAACCGCAGCACCGTGGTGGATATGAACAGCAGCATGGAAAACAGCACCGGGAAGCTCCGGGGCAACTCCATGACACCCAGCAGAATCAGCGCCATTTGCACGGCACCCACCAGCATGGTGGCACCGAAGATATGTAACAGCTCGTCCGCTCCGGCAAAGCCCCACAGGCTACTATAAAGCCGGAACAGCAAAAATGTCGCCAGGGTAACCAGAATGTTCAGCCACACCCAGTCCAGCAATTCCAACAGGAAGCCGCTGACGCGCAAAACCTCATAATCAAATTCGTAGCGAATGAACATCGCCAGGAATGCCGCCGCATTCACCACCAGCACGTCCATCACGACTAACAGAATAATCCGGGGCAGCAGAAGCCGGTTGATTCTCTTTTCCTTCACACTGGACACCGTCCCGAACCTCCTTCCAGGATATTTGATAAAAATCCAACTTCTAGTATATCATAAAATCCTGAAAAGTAAATGGTAAAAGGGGGATTTTTGTGCAAAAAGGGTGGAAATCCACCCTTTGCTATGGTATAATACCATTGCTTAGTCCATCCCCACCGGAGTTAATCCCTCCAACACCCGCCGGGGGTTCTCCTCCAGCAGGATGCGGGCATAATGCCGGTCGCAGCGCTCCTCCACCCATTGGGCCAGCTCGTCCATGCGGGTGGTGCGGGTACGGCAGCCGTGGGCATCGCTGGCAATCAAATGCGCCAGTCCCCTGCCCAGAATTTCATTGGCAGCCAGCTCCGCCCGGGAGCCGAATCGACCCAAAAGGCTGCCCTTATTCAGCTGGAGCATATAGCCCATGCGACCCCAGCGCTCCAGCCGGGCCGGGTCCCGCTGAATAGCGGCATACCGCTCCGGGTGCGCCACCACCAGCTTGTAACCCTGGCTGGCAATATCCTGGAGCATCTGATCCATATAGGAATAGCCCTCATCAAAATAAAACTCCGCCAGCACATAATTGCCCCTGCCCAGGGTGGGTAGCTGGTGCCGTGCGGCCAAAACAGGCGTGCCGGGCAGGCATAGAACCTCAGCACCGGGGTGGAGACGAATTTGCATTTCCTCTTTTTTTAGCAGATCTTTCATCTGCAGGAACTTCTGGCGAATTTCCGCCATGCGCTCCGGCGCCGATTCGTCGCCCATGACATGGGGCGTGGCGGCAATGTCCGTTACACCGGAAAGCGCCGCCATCCGGGCCATATTCAGCGCATCCATCTGGTCATTGGCACCATCGTCCACGTCCGGAAGAATGTGGCAGTGAATATCAATCATATCGATCCCCCTATTACGTTTTCCCAGTATTTTCGCCCCCCTATGAGAGGGCATAAGGCAAAGGGTTTTCTAACTTACCTCAATTTATCATAGTATACCACACACCCGCAAAACGGCGCAATAGGCATTTTTGAAAGGAGGTCTGGTCATGTCGGAATTTTTACGCACCATGGGCCGCAAAGCCAAGGACGGCACTCTAAAAACCGTCTGGCAGGACTGGAAATGGATTTGGAGCTTCAGCCGGCGGCACAAAGGTGCCGTCATGGCGTACACACTGTGCGGCATGGGCGCCAGCGGACTGGGGCTGCTGGCCGGTGTGCTGAGCAAATTTCTGATTGATTCCATCGTCGCCATGGACTTAAGCAACCTGCTGTGGTTCTGCTGCGCCACCCTGGGCTGCACAGCGCTTTCCGTGGCCTGCAGCAGTCTGACCTCCCGGCTCTCCGCCCGGCTGAGCATCGATATGCTGGGTGACGTGCAGCAGACCGTCTTCGACAGCGTCATGCGGTCGGACTGGTCCAGCATTTCCAAATATCCCACCGGCGAGCTGCTGAGCCGATTCTCCGGGGATATCGGCACCGTATCCAACTGCGCTGTCAGCTGGCTGCCGGGACTGGTGATTCAGATGTTTACCTTGATATCCACCCTGGCGGTGATTCTCTACTTCGACCCCATGATGGCGCTGATTTGCTTCGCCACCACCCCGGTGATGCTGCTGCTTTCCCGTGGTCTGGTTCGCCGCCAGCGGGAGCACAATAAGAAAATGCGCCAGGTCAGCGGTGACATGTCCGCCTTCCAAAGCGAAGCCTTCCGCAATATGGACACCCTCAAGAGTTTCGGCGTGGAGAATACCATGTCCGGCAAGCTCCGCCAGCGGCAGAGCGCCTACCGCCATGCGGTGCTGGAGCACAACCGCTTCACAATCCGCACCAACGTGTTTCTGACCATTTTGGGCACGGTGGTGGAATACGCTGCCCTGGCCTACTGCCTATGGCGGCTGTGGCAGGGGCAGATTCTGTTCGGCACCATGACGCTGTTCCTGCAGCAACGGGCCAATCTGTCCGGCTCCTTCTCTGCCCTTGTGGGTATGATTCCCACCGCCTTGTCCGGCTCTGTTGCCGCCGAGCGGATTCGGGAGCTGACGGACCTGCCGGAGGAGCCCCATGGACAGGCTGTCACCCTGCCCGAGGGTAAGTGCGCCGTGGAGCTGACGGACATAACCGTGGGCTACGGCAAGGGCTGCCCCATCCTTCGGAATGTAAATCTGACCGCCCCCGCCGGGGGTACTGTGGCGCTGGTGGGGCCCTCCGGCGAGGGAAAAACCACCATGCTTCGCCTGCTTTTGGGTCTGATTCGCCCGGAATCCGGCTCCGCCTGTCTGATTGATGGGGAAAACACCACCCACACCGTGGGCGCCGACACCCGCCGGTGCTTCACCTATGTACCCCAGGGCAACACAGTGATTGCAGGCACGGTGGCGGAAAATCTCCGGCTGGCTCGCCCCGATGCCACCGAGACGCAGATGGTGCAAGCCCTGAAGGATGCCTGCGCTTGGGAATTCGTGAGGGAGCTGCCCCTTGGGCTGGACAGTCCCATCGGCGAGGGCGGCAAGGGTCTGTCCGAGGGTCAGGCCCAGCGCATCGCCATCGCCCGGGCGCTGATGCGTCAAGCGCCGGTGATGCTGCTGGACGAGGTGACCAGCGCCCTGGATCCCGCCACAGAGCAGCAGGTGCTGGAGAATCTGTCCCGGCTGGGCGTCACCACCATCGTCACCACCCACCGCCCCTCGGTGCTGGATATGTGCCAGCGGATCTACGAGGTTCGGGATGGTCTGGTAACCCGCCTGGATACATAATTTTACCGCCATTGCGAGTACCGCAGTGGCGGTTTTTTCGTCCCTCCGCCCCGCCAAATGATTGTTTAGTGTACGATTGACAGCGCCGCAAAGCGGTGCAAAACGCTTCCCCCCGGGGGGAAGGTATAGTACAGTGCATATCTGCACCGCTAAACAATCCTTCATCCTCCCTTGGCATATCCTCCTCTCCCGGAGCATAGTCTGCCCAAAAGGAGGTATGGCTTATGAGCATGAAATTCACCGAGCTTCGCTGCAAGGAGGTCATCTGCGTCAACGACGGACAGCGGCTGGGCTTCATCTCTGACGTAATCGTGGAGGTGCCCGACGGCTGCGTGGTAGCCATTGTCGTTCCCGGTCCCTGCCGATTTTTTGGGCTATTCGGGCGGCGGGATGATTTCGTCATTCCCTTCCACTGTATCCGCCGCATTGGTCCGGACATCGTACTGGCGGACATCCGCCCCTGTGACTGCACCGTACCCCGAAAAAAGCTGGGCTTTGGGATTTAATGGACATTTATTCGTTATAATATACAAAAAGCTTAAATACATTTTATAATCGTGTGATTAAATTGACAATCTCTCCCCCGGGTGATAAAATAAACTCGTTAAAAAACCCAAAAACTACACAAGGGGGACAATCCAATGAAACTATCCAGCCGCATTCTGTCCGTGCTGCTGGCGCTGTGCATGGTTCTTTCTCTGGCAATCGGCTCCTGGGCCGATCCTGCCGCCGAGAAGGTCATCACTCCCGCCACCGGCTACACCTCTGCCGATCAGGTGCAATACAACACCTCCGGCTACATCGCCAACTGGGGCGCAAGAGGAGAACTGGCCACCTTCCTCTCCACCTACGCTCAGAATTTCTACACCGGCGAGTACACCTTCGACGCACTGTCCGACCTGAGCGGTGGTACCTCCACCTCCAACGCTCCTGACAGCGCCCTGTACGAAGCTCTGCACGATTTGGTTTCCAGCAAGCAAACCAAGTACACCACCTACGGCGGCTCCGGTGCTATGGATGCCAAGAACTTCTATCATTACACCGACTGTGTAAGCGGCGATACCTCTGAGGTTTCCCTGTTCTACCGGGGCGGCATGGTAGTGGGCCCCTGGCAATCCGGCAGCGACCCCTACAACCAGGAACACGCCTGGCCCAAGAGCAAGCTCAATAACAACAGCCAGGCCATCGGTGACATCATGCATCTGCGTGCCACCAACTCCAGCGAAAATAGCTCCCGGGGCAACAAGGCCTACGGCTCCGAGACAAACGCCAGCTACTACTACCCCGGCGACTCCGTTATCGGCGACTGCGCCCGTACCGCTCTGTACATGTACGTCCGCTGGGGTACCGATGCCACAAACAACATGTGGGGCGACACCGGTGTTATCGAGAGTCTGGACGTCCTGCTGAAATGGATGGCTGAAGACCCGGTTGACACCTGGGAAATGGGTCGCAACGACGCTGTCCAGTCCATCACCGGCACCCGGAACGTCTTTGTTGACTATCCCGAGCTGGCTTGGCAGCTGTTCGGCAAGACCGTTCCCGCCGACCTGTCCACTCCCTCCAACGGTGGTTCCTCTGAGGGCGACTCCTCCGAGGGCGACTCCTCTGAGGGCGGTTCTTCCACCATCACCGCCACTACCGGCACTCTGGTCACCGACCTGAGCGCCCTGTCCGCCGGCGATAAGATTATCATTGTCGCCGCCGATGCCGACTTCGCTCTGTCCACCACCCAGAACACCAACAACCGTGGTCAGGTTGCCATCACCAGAAACGGCAATTCCATCTCCTTCGGTGCCGACACCCAGGTTATCACCCTGGAAACCGGCCTGGTAAGCGGCACCTTCGGCTTCAAGGTTGCTGACGGCTACCTCTTCGCCGCCAGCTCCACCAAGAACTACCTTCGCACCCAGGCTTCTATGACTGAGAATTCCTCCTGGTTGATTACCCTGGACAATGAAAACGTGGCCACCATTGTGGCAAAGGGCGCCAACACCCACGCCACCATGCAGTACAACAGCGGCAACGGCCTGTTCTCCTGCTATGAAAGTGACTCCCAAGCTGCGCTGAACCTCTACAAGGTGGACAAGGACATTGTCCATACCCACCTGTACACCAGCGAGGTCACCGCTCCTACCTGTACCAGCAAGGGCTACACCACGCACACCTGCTCCTGCACCTACAGCTACACCGATAATGAAATCCCAGCTCTGGGTCACGACTTCGTAGACGGCACTTGCAGCCGCTGCGGTCAGGAAGCTCCCACCGCTTATACTCTGGTTACCAGCCTGTCCCAGCTGACCCTCGGCAATAAGATTGTCATCGTCGCCGCCAATGCCGATTTCGCCCTGTCCACCACCCAGAACGCCAACAACCGTGGTCAGGTTGCCATCACCAGAAACGGCAATTCCATCTCCTTCGGTGCCGACACCCAGGTGATTACCCTGGAGGCCGGTCTGCTGCCCGGCACCTATGCCTTCAATGTGGGCAACGGCTACCTGTATGCCGCTTCCTCCAGCTCCAACCATCTGAAAACCCAAACCACCCTCAACGAGAACGGCTGCTGGCTGATTCACTTCGATGCCGAAGGCGTCGTCTCCGTGGTTGCTCAGGGCACCAACAGCAGAAACGCCCTGCAGTACAACAGCAATGACGAGCTGTTCTCCTGCTACTCCACCGTCCAGCAGCCCGTGGCCATCTACACACTCAGCACCGGTGACCACACCCACTCCTACACCGGCGTAGTCACCGCCCCCACCTGCTCTGAAAAGGGCTACACCACCTACACCTGCTCCGATTGCGGCAACTACTATGTAGAAAATTACGTGGACACCGTTGACCACACCTACGACAGCGGCGTAACCACCGCCCCCACCTGTACCGAAAAGGGCTCTACCCTCTACACCTGCACCATCTGCGAAGCCACCAAGACCGAGTCCATCGCCGCTCTGGGGCACAACTACATCGGCGGCAAGTGCACCAACTGCGGCGAGCAAGAATCCACCGTCCCCGTAGGCTGGATTCCTGTGAGCCTGTCCGAAATTTCCTCCTCCGATGTGATTATCATCACCATGACCAAGGGCGACAAGACCTGGGCCCTGCCCAACAACAAGGGCACATCCACTCCCAATGCCGTGGTTGTCTCCATTCAGGACGGCTTATTGATTGTGGACAATGCCGACATCCTGTCCTGGAACATCGTCAACAATGGCGGTAATCTGACCATCCACCCCAACGGCAACCCCAAAACGTGGCTCTACTCCACCACCAGCAACAACGGTGTCCGTGTGGGTACCGATGCGAAGAACGTCTGGATCATCGATGGCACCTACGGCTATCTGAAGCACGTGGCCAACGGTCGTTACATGGGCGTGTATAATTCCCAGGATTGGCGGACCTACACCTCCATGCACAGCAATATTGCCAATCAGACCCTGACCTTCTGGAAGTGGTCTGACGGCTCCGGCTCCGACATCGAAGAGCCCTGCCAGCACACCAATACCACTCCCGTGGCTGGTAAGGACGCTACCTGTACCGAATCCGGTCTGACCGTGGGTTCCATCTGTGCCGATTGTGGCGAGGTTCTGGTTGCTCAGACTGAGATTCCCGCGCTGAAGCACAGCTACTCCTCCGTTGTCACCGCTCCCGACTGCGAGAATGCCGGTTATACCACCTACACCTGCTCCAAGTGCGGCGACAGCTATACTGGTAACGAGGTTGCCGCTCTGGGTCACACCGAGGTTA